>NZ_JANRHH010000052.1 GCF_030433435.1 Polycladomyces subterraneus | reverse complement strand
GCCCATGTGGGTACATACGGCAAGAAACTTAGAACTGCATGGGATGGGGTGATGACACACCCCTTAGCTTGAGGGTTGCCCGAAACAGAAATGGACTGAGGGCGTTAACCACTCAAGAATCCCACGGCTTTAGCCGTGTGGAGTGTCAAATAACACTACATAAAGAACCTCGCCGAACCATCAGCGAGGTTGATTTTTTGGTGGAGCCGCCCCATCCCTTTTACCGGAATCGGCTCCGCTGATTGTTTCTTTCGTCAAATCATTGGTGAGCATGCATGGATTCCGAATGCTCAATCCCAAAAAACCAAGAACAGTTGTAGTGATACTCTAATTCGGGGAAAGCCAACTTTCTTTTCATGTTGCAATACACGTTTCGTTCGGAGTTGTCCATACCGTTTTGAATCGATTCAATAACACAGTTGTAGCTTCGGTAAAATGGAGCATACATAACGGGATTGTATGCAAACATCACACCATATCTGATGGAAATGGAGCAATCGGAGAAATTTAACGGAAAATCGGCTGTATCGCCGTATCCGTCCAAATCTTCGATTCCTTTATCTGCTTTATTGCAGCTGACTAAATTATTGGCATCGAAAATTTTCATTTCTCCTCTACCGATTCCTGGATAACTTGGTACAGGCTGTTCCGGATAAAAACGTTGTTGAGCAGGCAAAGCTGCTTGGACGGAAACACTTCCTTGCTGACTCATCATTTGCTGCTGCATATTGGTGAATCCTTGGAAAAACTCAGCTTCATTTTTTTCGATTTCCACGTTGAGAGAATCTTGATTTTGATCGATCACAATCGTTTTTTCATAAAAAACATGATCTTCTTTGATCAGTTGGATTTTATTTGTACCGAGGGGGACACCTGTTAGGACATAATTTCCTCGTTCATCCGCCTGGGTTTCGAGGTTACCAATTTTCACCTTAACTGACGGAAGAGGCACATGCAGGTCAACCGATCCGTCCGGGCGTGAAGTCAACACCTTTTCGCCAGTGCCCCAAAAGAAAAGCGTGCTCAAGAGCTGATGAAATTTTTGTGTGACGATTCCATTTCTGCGATTATTCCCCCGTGGGGAGGCCAGTTTCTTATCGATGTTTTGCCCCTTTTGGACTGGGAAACTCTGCGGAAGTCCGGCCCGAAATGGATTCTCGGTTATTCCGATACCAGCACCCTCCTCTTCAGCTATACCCTCAACACAGGATATGCTTCCGCGCATGGAACCAATTATTGTGATTTAAGCGCGCCGAAGTGGGACTCTTTGACGGCAAAATGGGTGGATGTCTTAGGAACAGCACCGGGTGGGAGCATCACCCAGCATTCGTCAGAAATGTACCAATCTTCCTGGGAGCGAGCGTTCCAAAACCCGGGTACAGGCTTTTATTTTGACACGCCCACTGAATGGAAGGTGCTGGGAAGAGAGCAAATACCGAAGAAAAAAGTGACGGTGACGGGCCGGCTATTGGGAGGATGTTTAGAAACTTTGGTATCTTTGGTTGGAACTCCCTATGCACCGGTACATGATTTTATTAATAACTATATGAAAGAAGGGGTCCTCTGGTATTTGGAGAGTGCTGAGTCGTCGGCCGCGCAAATTTACAGGGCACTCTGGACGATGAGGGAAAATGGCTGGTTTGAACGGGCTAACGGCATCCTGTTCGGCAGGCCGGGCTATTATCGCGATACCAAGAATTTTAAGTTGACAGACGCTTTGTATGCCATCTTCGATCCATTGGGAATTCCGGTTATCTATGACGTGGATATTGGCCACCAACCACCACAAATGATCTTGGTCAACGGGGCTTTGGCCTGTGTAACAGTGGAAAACGGGAAAGGCATTCTTGAAATGACATTCAAATAACCAATTGGGCCCATCAATATTCTAGGGCGTGTCTAATAATTCAGCTGTTCAGCCAAATCATTAAACAGGCAATAAGAAGAACTGCATGAAAATTAACCGCCTTTTTCTCATAGCGCGTGGCGATGCCACGCCACTGCTTCAGACGATTGATGCAACGTTCAACAACGTTTCGACGAGCATAAAGTTCCTGATCAAAGGAAAGGGGGCGACCTGGGAGCTGCGAACGCCTCATTCTCTGGTCGATTCTTTCAGGAATGGTGTGAGCAATTCCGCGACGTTTCAACAAACGGCGACAACCGGGGTAGCTGTAGCCACGGTCTGCAATCAGGCGATCCGGGCGTTTCCGAGGGCGGCCACGCCCCTGGCGTGGCACACGAATGGCCTCCAAAAGAGTTTCCAATTGAGTGCTGTCGTGACGTTGGCCAGGGGTCAGGAGTACGGCGAGAGGGCGTCCTTTTCCATCACAGGCGAGATGGATTTTGGTGGTCAGTCCTCCCCGGCTTTTTCCTAAAGCCTCATTTTGGAAGTACTGGTTCCCCTTTTTTCGGTCTGCTCCGGCTCTTTTCCTGCTCCTGCCGTATGCTGATGCGCCCGAACGATCGTGGTGTCAACTGAAACTACCCACTCTACATCGGAAACGGCGTCCGAATGAGTTTGCTCATGAGCCAGCAGCCGCTCCCATGTGCCGTCTTTCCTCCATCTCACGAATCGATCATAGCAAGTTTTCCATGGGCCATAACGCTCGGGAAGGTCTCGCCAAGGCGCGCCTGTTCTGAGTTTCCACAGGATACTGTTGATCACCGTGCGATGATCTTTCCAGGGCTTTCCGGGTCGATTGTTGTTCGGAAGTAACGGAGCGATCTTTTCCCATGCCTGATACGTTAACTCTCCGCGTCTTGCCATTGATACTTCCCCCTCGGAAGTTTCTTCTTTTGTCAGTGTATCTATGACAAGATTGAATTACCAGACACGCCCTAGTAATTAGTTCCAAAATGTTCACCTTTGGTTTGCTATTGTCTTTTTTACTCTCTGTTAAGCACATTTATATTGACTTAGGGCGTCTCTACCCCTATGTGGGAGCATGTTTTGTTTGACAGGGTGTGTTCGGTCAAGACACACCCTGTTTTTGTTTTTCAGTAACCTTTTTCAAAGGCTTGATAAATCGGATATATGGTTGAGAAAATAGTGAAAAATTAGTTTTTTGACTGAACGAAGTACAGTCGCTAAGGAGGGAACGGGATGAAGCAAGACCCCGCACAAGCCACGTTTTCACATCTGTTGCTGTCGGGCACCCTCGTGCACGAAGGCAGTTTTCAGGAGATGCAAGAGGCCTTCGGGATTGGGATGCATCCGCAAGTCGTGATGGTGATCTCTATTGACCGCTATCCTGATTTGGTAATCGGCAAACCATTTCAATGGCGAATGGAGATCGGACATCAAGTGGTGGAAGGCGTGTGCGAAGCTGTCACCGTTCCGTTTGTCTGGGTGTGGGTAGCCGAAGGCGTGCTTGCCGTCTTGTTACAGTTGTCGCTTGACCCACCCTCCGAGCGTACTTGTAAAGAGGTGACGGAGCGGATTGCCCGTCAGATCCAGAAGCACTGTAAGGTCCGAGGGGTGAACGTGTCGATCGGGATCGGGGGCTATTACGACAATCCATACATGCTGCACTACTCCTACGAAGAAGCGAAAGAGTCGATGGTAGACCGTTTTTTTCAAGGCAATTCGCTCATTTTTCACTACGAGAAGAAAACGGGCAAAAGCGGAACATGGCAGTCGCCGCTTGCGCTGGAAGAACGGGCGGAACTGGTGGCTAGGGTGCGAATTGGCGACGAGGAAGGGGCCGTCACTTACTTACGCACACTCCTTGAAAAGTTGGCCCAGACCTATCGTCATGATGTCAACATGTTCAAATCGGAAGCTGTGGAATTGGTCATCACCATGTCCCGACAGGTTCTGGAATCGGGGGCGAACGCAGCAGTAATCCTGTCGGAAAACGCACGCTTTATTCAGGATTTGTACGTCACGATCCGCTATGACAAGTTTGTCCAGAAGGTGTGCGAGTACGCCCGGCGGCTGACACAGCACATGGAGCCGCAACACTTAACCTCCGCTTCGCCGGTGATCCGCAAGGCGGTCCGCTATCTGAAGGAAAACCTGCAACGTAGGATTTCTCTGGAGGAGGTAGCACAATATTGTTGCGTGAGTGTCTACCACTTAAGCCATCTGTTCAAGCGGGAGACGGGCATGACCCTGATCGATTTTCTCAACAAGCTGCGCGTGGAAAAAGCGATGCACTTCCTGGAAGCGACGGATTGCACCATTCAGGAGATCGCGTATTTCGTCGGATTTCAGGATGCCAACTACTTTTCCCGGACGTTCAAAAAGTATGTGAAACGCTCCCCCTCAGCCTATCGCCGAGCAAAATTGTGCTAACACTCCACAATATCGGCCAGTGGAGAGGGCGGTTCGTTTCAGTAGAATACAAGTGACGACATAACGTTAGACTGATACGATTAGCAATAGTCTGATTTATTATTTAAAAACATCAAGGGGGTCACGTGAGCGTGAAAAAACGTTCGTTGTTTCTGACTGGCTTGTTAAGTATAGCTCTGTTTATAAGCGCTTGTTCCGGCGGTGGAGGTGACACGATCAAGATCGGCTGGTTTGGTCCGCTTACCGGTCCAAGCGCAACGGACGGCACGCACAGCCGCGACGCCGCTCTGCTGGCGATTGAACAGTTTAATGCAGCGGGCGGTTTGAAAGGCAAAAAGGTGGAACTGGTTGCTGAGGACGATCAGAGCAAGCCGGAAGAAGCACTGAAAGCGGTGCAAAAACTGATCAACATCGACAATGTCGTGGCCATCATAGGTGGGTCGTACAGCGCCCCGACGAAGACGGTAGCGCCCAAGGTACAGGAAGCGAAAGTCCCGATGGTGGTCGCCTACGCCGTTCACCCACAGATCACCAAGGGCGGAGACTACGTGAACCGTATCATCTACACCGGCCCAATCCAAGGGAAGGCGATGGCCGACTACGCTGTCAACGAACTGGGCAAGAAAAACATCGCCGTGCTGTACGTCGACATCGACTACGGTAAGTCCATCTTCGGCGCGTTTAAAGAAGAAGCGGAGAAGCTGGGGGCAAAAATCGTTATCGACCGTCCGTTCAAGATAGGGGACAAAGACTTCAGCTCGCTCCTAACCGCGGTCAAGGGAGCCAACCCGGATGCCCTGTATGTTGTTGGGTACTACAACGAGGCGGCGGCCATCGTGGAGCAGGCAAAAGAGGCCGGCATTACCGCCCAATTGCTCGGCGTGGACGGGTTTGACTCGCCGAAGTACCTGGAGCTCGGGAAAGAAAATACAGAAGGTTCCGTCTTCACCACCTCGTTCTATACGAGTGATAAGCGTGAAGCGGTGCAAAAGTTTGTGCAAGCGTGGAAAGAGAAGTACCAAGGCGAGCCGGACATGCTGTCTTCGCAAAGCTATGACGCAGCCATGGTAATCCTTGAGGCACTGAAAAAAGTGGGTACGGACCGCGAGGCACTTGCAAAGGCTATCAACGAGACGAAAGATTTTGAAGGAACGTCGGGCAAAATCACGTTTGGTCCCGATCATGAAGTCATCAAACCAATCATCTTTATGACGGTGAAGGACGGAAAATTCAAGTTCGTCAAATCTAAGGTAT
This sequence comes from Polycladomyces subterraneus, assembly GCF_030433435.1. NCBI lineage: Bacteria > Bacillati > Bacillota > Bacilli > Caryophanales > Thermoactinomycetaceae > Polycladomyces > Polycladomyces subterraneus. The sequence goes on along the minus strand of NZ_JANRHH010000052.1, from coordinate 100,216 downwards.
ACAACTAATCTTTGAAAGACAGCCGACTTTGTGTTTCGCATAGGTGAGGATCGACCGTCGTTCCTCCCTTTTTACTCTCGGAGTGAAAGGAGTGAGACTGATGTTAGTGCAGCAGATTCTAAACGGAGTGGCGCTCGGTTTCATCTACATCTTGGTGGCTGTCGGACTGACAATGGTCTACGGGGTGCTGAAGCTGCTCCACTTTGCCCATGGCGTCATCTACATGGTCGGGGCATTTGCCGCCATGATCGCCATAACCGATCTGCACCTGCCGTTTGCCGTTGCCATCCTGTTTGCCATGGTGGTGGCGGCTTTGGCCGGGATGGCAGTCGAACGGGTAGCCTACCGGCCACTTCGAAGTGGCCATCCCATCGCCACCTTGATCAGCGGAGTAGGTGTGGCGATCTTTTTGGAAAACCTGTTTCAGGTGATCTTCACCTCCGACCCCCAGCCGTTTCCCGAGACTGGCGTCAATGTATCGGTCATCCATTTGACGGAGTCGATCACGTTTACCAACGTGAAACTCTACATCATCCTGGCCGGGTTGGTCGGCCTGGGTCTCTTGTACGCGTTCCTGAAATTCACCCGGATGGGGATTGCCATCCAGGCGGCCGCGCAGGACATGCGCGCGGCATCGCTCATGGGCGTGAATGTTAACCGTGTGGTGTCCGTCACGTTTATGGTCGGATCGGCACTGGCTGCAGCTGCAGGGGTGCTGGTCGCGTGGAACTTCAATTCGCTCTTTCCCACGATGGGTGCGATCCCCGGGCTGAAGGCGTTCTGTGTGGTTGTCCTCGGCGGCTTGGGGTCCATCCCGGGTACCATCGCCGGCGGGCTTATTCTCGGGATCGTGGAGTCATTGAGCGACGGTTTCATGACAGGGATGGTGATCGACAAGGATGCGATCGCTTTTGTCATTCTGATTCTGATCTTGTTAGTGCGGCCGTCCGGATTGTTCGGTAGGCACGTGGAGAAAGTGTAGGTGGTTGGAATGGACGATCTTTTGAACCCCTATTACGTGGACATCATCGTGTTTTGGATGATCTACCTGCTGCTCGGTTTGGGGCTTAACCTGATCACCGGTTACGCCGGACAGGTGTCGCTCGGGCACGCGGCGTTTTACGGCATCGGTGCCTACACGTCGGCCATCCTGTCGGTGAAGTACGAATGGAACGTTTGGCTGGCCATGGCGGCGGCGGTAGTCGTCACGTTTGTGATCAGCGCGCTGTTAGGGCTGCCGAGCCTGCGTGTGCGCGAAGATTTTCTGGCGATAACGACGCTGGGCCTCGGGCTGATTGCCCAGTCGTTTTTCAAAAACGCGGAAATCACCGGTGGCGCATATGGCATTGACTCCATCCCTGCGCCTTCCCTCTTTGGGATGGAGCTGAAAAACACGGGATATCTACTCTTGGTCACGGTCGTCCTGTTGCTCGCCCTTTTCATCATGAAAAAGATGACGGAGTCGCGCATGGGACGAGCCTGGATGACGATCCGGGAGGATGAGACGGTAGCCCAGGCGATGGGTATCAACACGACGTATTACAAAGTGCTGGTATTCGCCATTGGCGGGGCGTACGCGGGAGCGGCTGGCGCGCTGTTTGCGCACAAGATGTCGTTTATAAGCGGCGAGTCGTTCAGCTTCACCGTTTCAGCGACGGTGCTGAGCATGGTGGTGGTCGGGGGGCTGGGAAGCATTCGCGGTACGCTATTCGGTGTGACTCTGTTGTACATGCTACCTGAACTCTTCCGGCTGTTTGAGTTCGAGATCGTGGATCCCAAATACCTGGATATGTACAAGCTGATGCTCTACGGCATTCTCATGGTGCTGGTCATGCGGTACCGTCCGAAAGGGCTGTTTGGCAAAACCGGAGTAAAAGCTGGGCGGCGGCCGTCGAGCAGCGGTGAAAAGCTGAATAAAGGCGGTGATCATGTTGCTTAGCATGCAAGGGATCACCAAGCGATTTGGCGGATTGACGGCGGTTGACAACGTTAGCCTAGAGGTTCGGCAGGGTGAAATCGTCGGACTGATCGGTCCAAACGGAGCGGGCAAGACAACGTTTTTCAACATCCTTACAGGTATTTACAAGCCGGATGCCGGCACGATCACGTTTGAAGGACGAGAAATTCAGGGACTTCGCCCGTTTCGCATCGCCCAGTGCGGCATTGCCCGCACCTTTCAGAACATTCGCCTGCTGAAGGAAGAGACGGTGTTGGACAACGTGAAGGTGGGCATGTTTCACAAGACGGACGCCGGGCTTTGGGCGTCGATTCTCGGCCTTCGCTCCGCCCGCAACGAGGAGCGGATGGTGACCGAAGAGAGCCTGCGGATTCTGGAAACGGTGGGACTCGCGGGCTATGAACACTTGCTAGCCGGAAACCTGTCGTACGGCAACCAGCGGCGGGTGGAAATCGCCCGGGCGCTCGTCTCCAAGCCGAAACTGCTCCTTTTAGATGAGCCGACCGCCGGTATGAACGCGGAGGAAGTACAGGAAATGACAGATCTGATTAAGAGCATTCGCGAGCAGGGGACGACCGTCGTCCTCATCGAGCACAATGTCTCCATGGTGGTCGGGCTGTGCGACCGGATCGCCGTGCTGGACCACGGCGTGAAGATCGTCGACGACGTGCCGGAGGTCATCATCTCCCATCCGGCCGTGATCGAAGCGTACATCGGCAAGGAAGAGGGAGGGGAGGTGTCCAGCGGTGCTGCACATTGACAAGCTGAACGTCTGGTACGGCAGCATTCACGCCGTCCGCAACCTTTCGCTCTCCGTCGAGGACGGCGAGGTGGTGACGCTGATCGGCTCCAACGGGGCGGGTAAGACTTCTACGCTCAACGCGATCTGCGGCGTGATCCCGTCCAAGGGCTCGATCCGCTACGGCGGAAAAGAACTCAACGGAATGCCCACCCATCTCGTTGTGAAGGAGGGCATCGTGATGGTACCGGAGGGGCGGCGGGTCTTTCCCAAGTTGACCGTGACCCACAACCTCCTGATGGGGGCGTTCGTGCGCAAGGCATCGAAAGCGGAGCTGAAGCGTGATATGGAAACGGTGTTTGGCTTGTTCCCCCGGCTAGCCGAGCGCAAGGAACAGCTCGCCGGTACGATGAGTGGTGGTGAACAGCAGATGCTGGCGATCGGACGGGCGCTGATGGCCAAACCGAAGCTGCTCATCCTTGACGAGCCATCAATGGGGCTCGCACCGATCATGGTGAAAGACATCTTCCAGACGATCCGGCAGATCAAACAGCAGGGGATGACGATTCTCCTTGTCGAGCAGAATGCGACGATAGCCCTATCTGTCGCCGATCGCGGCTACGTGTTAGAGCACGGAGAGATCCGCCTCCATGGCACGGCGGAAGAGCTGAAGGAGCAGGGCATCGTGAAAAAAGCGTACCTCGGCAGATAAAGGTTGGTAAGTTGTTATCTGGGGAGGGGTTTTATTGAAAAAAAGGATCGTTTTGTTGAATCCGCCGGAGTTGGTTCGACGATCTAATTGGCGTGATCGGTTTGAGACCAAAGTGTCCCAGTGGCTCACCCCGTGGGACGGCGAGGAGCCGATTGACATCGGGTTTATCGGGGTGCCACTGTCCAAGACGTCGATCAGCGTGTCGGCTGCATCCATGACACCTAATGCGCTTCGGGAACTGTTCCCTACGGTGACGACGTACAGTATTGACTATGACGTCGACCTGCAAGAGCTTCGGGCACGCGACTTGGGGGACATCCAGATGCACCCCACGGATTTGTTCCGATGTCATGACAACATCGAGCAGGCGCTGACCAACGTGTACCAGGCGCTGCCCGGCCTGCTCCCGATTATCGCCGGTGGCGACCACTCCATCACCTACCCGTCAGTCAAGGCGTTTAAAAGGCGCTTTGCTGGAAAAGTGGGCATCGTGCAGATCGACGCACATATGGATGTACGTAATCTCGAAGACGGTGGCCCGACTAACGGCACCCCGATCCGCAGTCTGCTGGAATCGGGCACGGTGGAAGGGCGGCACATCGCTCAAATCGGGATTCACAGCTTTGCAAACTCCAAGTCGTACCGGGAGTACGCGCTGTCGCAGGGTATCACCCAGTTTACCGCCCGGCAAGTGGCTCGGGAAGGAATCGAGCCACTTATTCATCAAGCGATGGAGATCGCCGGCAACGGCACGGAGGCGGTTTACGTCACGGTGGACATGGACGTGCTGGATCAGGCCTTTGGACCGGGTGTTCCCGCCATGATCCCGGCCGGAATGACCTCGTGGCAACTGTTGGACGCAGTGTATATACTCGGCCAAAACCCCAAGGTAAAAGGCTTTGACGTCGTTTGCATCGACCCTCTGCAGGACCCGCGCCGGGCTACTGTCCGTACGGCCCTGCATGTGATTCTCACATTCCTGGCGGGCGTCATGACGAGAAAACACTGAGAAGACAACGGGAGAGATGACCCATGGCAGAAACCAAAGCACGCGTCATTCGTGCACCTCGTGGCAACAAACTGAACGCGAAAGGCTGGCCGCAGGAAGCGGCATTACGCATGCTGATGAACAACCTGGATCCAGAAGTGGCCGAGCGCCCGGAAGATCTCGTCGTGTACGGGGGAATCGGGAAAGCGGCCCGCAACTGGGAGTGTTATGACAAGATTGTCGAGTGCCTGTTGAACCTGGAGGGCGACGAAACCCTGCTGGTGCAGTCGGGCAAACCGGTCGGCATCTTCCAGACTCATCCGCTTGCACCCCGAGTGCTAATTTCCAACTCCGTTCTCGTGCCGGCTTATGCCAACTGGGAAACGTTCCGCGAACTCGAACAGAAAGGGCTAATGATGTACGGGCAAATGACCGCGGGAAGCTGGATCTACATCGGCACCCAAGGAATTTTGCAGGGAACGTATGAAACGTTTGCGGAAGCCGCCCGTCAGCATCGCGGCGGCACGCTAAAAGGCACGCTCACCCTCACCGCCGGTCTGGGTGGTATGGGTGGAGCGCAGCCGCTGGCTGTCACGATGAATGAAGGGGTCGTGATCGGTGTCGATGTCGACCCATCCCGTATTCAGCGCCGGATCGACACCCGCTACTGTGACGTCATGGTGTACGATCTGGACGAAGCACTGAAGCTGGCTAGCGAAGCGCAAAAACGGGGCAAGCCACTGTCCATCGGTCTCGTTGGAAACGCCGCTGAGATCTACCCTGAATTCGTGCGCCGCGGTATTGTACCCGACTTTGTTACCGACCAGACCTCTGCGCATGACCCGCTGAACGGCTACGTGCCCCGCGGATTTACGTTGGAAGAGGCGGCTGAATTACGCAAGAAGGATCCAGAGAAATACGTCCGCCTCTCCCGCGAGTCGATGGCGGTACATGTTCAGGCGATGCTGGATCTGCAAAAAATGGGTGCCGTCGTTTTTGACTACGGCAACAATATCCGTCAGGTCGCCTATGACGAGGGCGTAAAAGATGCGTTCAACTTCCCCGGCTTTGTCCCGGCCTACATCCGTCCGATGTTCTGCGAAGGAAAAGGACCGTTCCGCTGGGCGGCGCTATCCGGCGACCGGGAAGACATCTACAAGACCGACGGGCTAGTGCTCAAGCTCTTCCCGGAAAACGAACACTTACGCCGTTGGATCACCATGGCCCGCGAAAAGGTGGCATTTCAGGGCCTGCCCTCCCGCATTTGCTGGCTCGGCTATGGTGAGCGCGTAAAGATGGGCCTCGCCATCAACGAAATGGTGCGCAAAGGTGAAATTTCCGCGCCTATCGTAATCGGCCGCGACCACCTCGATTGCGGCTCGGTAGCATCGCCAAACCGGGAGACGGAAGCGATGAAGGACGGCAGCGACGTGGTAGGCGATTGGGCGATCCTCAACGCGCTGGTCAACACCGCTGCCGGGGCGAGCTGGGTGTCGGTGCATCACGGCGGCGGCGTCGGTATGGGATACTCGCTTCACGCGGGTATGGTCGTGGTGGCCGATGGCTCTAAGGAAGCAGAAGAACGGCTCTCCCGCGTTCTCACTACCGACCCGGGCATGGGTGTCATCCGCCATGCCGACGCCGGGTACGACCTGGCTATAAAGACTGCTAAGGAACGCGGCGTGCGCGTGCCGATGCTCGGCCTCTGAACAATTATGGCATCGAAAAACAGAATCCCGGGGAAATGCCCCCGGGATGCCCTATGAAAAGGAGTGAGAGTATGAAACCGGAACGTATCGATCTTTTAGTGTATAACATTGGTCTCTTGGTGACGATGCGCGGAAAGCCGGGACCTCGGCGTGGCCGTGATATGTCGGACGTTGGCGCCGTGACGGGAGGCTCCGTGGCCATCGCGGATGGGAAAATCGTGGCGGCAGGGCCGGAAGCAGACGTCCGAGCGGAAATCGCGGGGCTGGCCGTCGACCGGACCCTGGACGCGAAAGGGCGGCTGGTGACCCCGGGTCTGGTAGATCCGCATACCCACTTGGTACACGGCGGCTCCCGCGAACACGAACTGGAGTTGAAGCTGAAGGGTGTGCCGTATCTAGAAATCCTGGCCCAGGGCGGCGGCATTCTCAGCACTGTACGGGCCACCCGCGCGGCCTCGGAAAACGAGCTGTATGAAAAAGCGTGGAAAAGTTTGAATATCATGATGCTGTACGGAGCGACGACCGTAGAGGCCAAAAGCGGCTACGGTCTGACACTGGAAGACGAGCTGAAGCAGCTCCGGGTGATCAAACGGTTGAACGAAACCCATCCGGTGGACCTGGTCTCTACGTTTATGGGCGCCCACGCCGTGCCGCTGGAGTATAAAGGCCGTTCAGGTGAGTACGTCAAGCTGGTGATCGATGAGATGCTGCCGGAAGTGAAGCGGCAGGGGCTGGCCGAGTTTTGTGACGTTTTTTGTGAGCACGACGTGTTTACGGTGGACGAGTCGCGCGAGATCCTCGCGGCCGCCAAAGAGCTGGGCTTCGGGTTGAAACTGCACGCCGACGAGATCGAGCCGCTCGGCGGGGCACAACTGGCGGCGGAGCTGGGCTGTATTTCGGCGGAGCATTTGCTTGCCACCACCGACGAGGGGTTAAAAGCGATGAGCGACGCGGGCGTGATCGCCGTCTGCCTTCCCGCCACCTCGTTCAACTTGCGGGCCAAGTCGCACGCGAGGGCAAGGGACATGATAGAATTAGGAGTACCGGTAGCGCTGTCCACGGACTACAACCCGGGTAGTTCACCCACGGAGTCGCTGCAGTTGGTGATGACCCTTGCGTGCCTCAATCTCGGCATGACGCCGGAAGAAGTGATTACGGGCATGACGATTAACGCCGCCTGCGCGATCGGCAGAGGTGACGTGATCGGCAGCCTCGAGCCGGGCAAGCAGGCCGACCTGGTGTTGTTTGACGCGACCAACTTGGCGTATCTTCCGTATCACTTTGGCATCAACCATGTGGATACGGTGATCAAGAAAGGACGCGTCGTGGTGGCCGACGGACAGCTTACGGTGTAAACCGCGAGAGAAAGAAAGAAGAACGACAGATAGACGATCAACTGGAAGAACAGATTGGCGGCCACACTGCCCATTGGAAGGAGACCCACCTCGTCGATAATCAGCATCCGGGGCTGCGGACCATATTTCTGGAAGTCAGTCAGAAAAGTTGGCCTCGTGAACAAGCTTCCCGGATATGAGTAGATGGGAGAAAGCAGCTTTGATTGGTGCCTCATGTCATTGGCCTCTTTCGTGGGCTTACAATATTATGTGTCCAATGACTTCTTCCACGACCTTGACAACTTCACCTTCGTGAATGAGCTGGTGAATGTTGCACATGTCGGGGTATAACAACCTGTCTTCTGTAAGCATTGGAACTTGCTTGCGAATAATGCGATAGACTTCCCCTGTTGCTGGTGAAGGTTTGAGGGGATGATGGAAATCCAGTGCTTGAGCCGCCGTCATCAGTTCAATGGCAAGAATATGTTCAAGTTTCGTGGAGATTTGATAAGCTTTTCGCGCTGCATTGTAGGCAAAAGAAACAACGTCTTCTTGAATTGCACACGTGGGAATATTGTTTATAGTCGCCGGATGGGAGAGTGCTTGAATTTCCGCAAACAACCCAGCTGCAGTGTACTGAGGAATCATGTACCCATTGTTCAGTCCTGGATTGACGACTAGAAAATCTGGTAGTTCACTGACATGGTAATTGACCAACCGATCAATTCTTCGCTCAGACATTTTTGCCAGATTTGCCATCGCAACGCACATGGCGTCCGCAGACATACCTACATAGGTTCCATCAAAATTCCCACCCATGAGGGCAATGCCATCGTCATCCAAGGGGTACACAATGGGGTTGTCGCTCACGGAATTCATTTCATTTACGATATTTTTCTCTGCGTCCTTCAGGGCCTTTTTTACGGCGCCGTGAACTTGTGGAATACACCGCAAACTAAGGGCATCCTGAAGTCGATAATCCTTGTACGTGTCTGCGATTTCACTTCCACTTAGAATGCGCAAAAGAGTTTCTGCAGTCTGTACCTGCTCCGAGTGTTTCTTGAGTGCATTTAACCGACTATCAAACGCCTTGATGGTCCCTTTTAACGCTTCAAGTGACATCGCTCCGGCAATGTCCGCTGTTTTCACAGCTTGAGTTGCATTGTAAAGTGCGAGCGCTGCGATGGCCGTGACGGATGTGGTCCCGGTTATCAGCGCCAATCCTTCTTTACAACTCAGATTTATCGGTTGCAGTCCTGCTTTTGCAAGGGCATCGCGACCTGACAACAACTGACCTTGATACCAAGCACTTCCCTCTCCCATGAGAACCAACGCCATGTGTGCTTCCGGTGAGAGATAACCAACGGATCCATCTCCAGGCGCAAACGGAACGATGTGATGATTGAGCAGTGAAGCGATTGCCTTCAACACTTCAAGTCGAACCCCTGAGAAACCTTGACCAAGTACTAAAAGAATCATAAATTGCGTAGCCCGGACAATCTCATGTTCGAGTGGTTCTCCGACGGAAACTGCGTGTGAGTAGATGATGTTCCGCTGTAGTGTTTCTGCATCTTCTGGGGATACCACTTTGGTTACATTACTGCCAAAACCAGTTGTAACCCCATAAATCAAACGGTTTTCTTCAAGAAACTTTTCAATTAACCCTCGGGATTGGTTTACACGATCACAATATGCTTGTGAAAATGACACTTTTGCCCCATAGCGGGCAACGGCCACGAGATCTTGAACCGTAATATCGCCACTGCCAAGTGTAACTTGTTTAATCTCCTTTGGGTGAGGGCGAACGGGTGTCACTATAGGAGTCGTCAACTCTTAACCCCCTCTCAAGTTTAAATAATGCCTTCTCACAATTCACAATCAGTCTATTGAGGTTTATATGAGAGACAGGAAACCTCTCTCATCATCATGCTCGTCATCCCAACGTCCAACCCGCCCAGAGAAAAACACCCTGGGCGGGTTGATTAATGAAAAATAAGCTCCGTGTATTGCGTTTCATTGTGACTCAACGATGTTATCTAAAACTTACTTCAGTATGTTACTCGCTACTTCACTAAAAGCGCTATCCTTACGATGAAGCGGATTGCTCGCTTCGTTTAAGGTAAGACGTCCCGTTTCTGGTGCCCAAGCAATCGAAATGATGGTACCCAATAATAGAACCAGGGTCATTCCAATCATGGAAGATGTTAAACTCATCAGTGGTAGGAAGAAGGTTCCAACTGCTGAACCCACACGGCTGATGGCTGTGACTACACCGGTACCGGATGAACGAACTTCTGTCGGGAACAATTCAGCTGGATAAACCAGCGTCAAGTTAGAAACTGCCGACATGACAAATGTAAAGATAGCAAACGCGATAAACTGGAAGGTGAGCATACTCATAGGCAACACGGTCACGAGGAACAGCGTGATGGTGAGCACCGCAAACGAGTAGATAATAAACCCTCTGCGCGTCATCTTCTCGGTAAACCATACTCCCGCAATCGAACCAACGAGCAAGAAGATGTTCAATAATGTATCAACGAGGAAGTTTTCCACATATCCCAACTGCTTCAAAATGGTTGGTAAGTAAGTGTAGATTGCAAAGTACGGCAGCACGATACAGACGTAAAACAGACTGCCAAAAATGGTGCGCAGCCGAATCTGTTTTGTAAAGAGATCTTTAAACCCAAAGGTAACTTGCTTAGATTCTGCAATCATGTCGTCAATCTCGATGTTTGGACCAATGTACTTCTTCACAATTTGACGTGCCTCTTGTTCACGTCCCATGCTAATCAGCCATCTTGGTGACTCTGGTGTGCCAATTCGCAACAGTAACACGATCACCGCTGGAATTGCACCCGTTGCCAACATCAAACGCCATGAATCCGGGCCGGTTTTCTCAAGGAAATATCCGACCAGTGTTGCAATCGTATACCCAAGCGTCCACAGAACATTCAAAGCAGAGAGCAGTGAACCCCGATATTTCTTTGGAGCAAACTCGGCGAGCAATGTTGAACCCACCGCGTAGTCTCCTCCTAAAGCAAGACCGATAAGGATACGTAAAATAAATAGAGTAACTGGGTCGTTCACAAAAAACTGTAAAACAGAAGCAATCGTTATGATTACGAAGTTTGTAACGTAAATCTTCTGTCTACCAATTCGATCAGATAACCAACCTAATAGTAAACTTCCGAAAAATAAGCCTATTAATGCTGAACTTCCGAGCAACCCTTGCCAAACGGGGCTGAGATGCATTTGGGCCCCTAAGAGGCTCAGCGCTATACCGATGATTCCAAGCGCGTATCCGTCACAGAAGTTCGATCCGAACGTAAGGGCAGTAATTCGCAAATGGAATTTGTTTAACGGTGCATCATCAATCTGGATTCTTTGTACAGTCATCCGACGCTTCCCCCATTCATTTATAATAGTAATAATATTCTGAAATTAATTTCTTGGAAGGATAAATAACAATTTTGCGTATCTTGTTACATTTTGTTTACATTCATTATAATTGGCCAAAAATCGAAGGCTCTAGAGATAATCCTTCGATTTAATAGCACAATATTGCTTAGGTTTTGTTTGTCAAGCAAAAGTTACCACTTTACTAATCGAGAAGTTGACCACCCCGAAGAACAAAGAAGACTATCAGAAGGAGTGGCCGTGAAGAAGGGGGTTAGTACCAATCGGGGTATTTGGGGTATTTACAGTGGAGCAGCTACACCAACGTAAAGGTAGGATGGGCTGATCGCCTACCTGGGATGCATCCCGATCCTCTGGATCCTCGGCCGTGGAAAAGGGACAAACCGAGCTGTTGCTCGCACCTGCTGTTGGCCGGATTTTTCGCTAATTTCAATTTCGCCCCGATTTACGCCTACGTGAAAAACGGTATCTGAAGTAAGTGGTGGAAAATGCTACGGGGTTGGCCGACGGACAGCTGGGGTGAAAAAGTAACGGTGTCACAGGTTTCGGTTGGGAAAGAAGGGATCCAACAATGAGTCGGGTTGTTTCGACCATGACTATACGTCTAAGTTATATAATTGACACCAACGTTAATTATGTTAATATTCAGATTATAGGGGGTGGGGTTAGTGGATGAGCCGAACAACCGTAAGGAATATCTGATTTCCGATTTGGTGCAGGAATTCAACATCAGTCAGCGGACCATCCGTTATTACGAGGAACTCGGTCTGATAAGCCCGAGGCGGACCGCGGGAAGCCACCGCATCTATTCCCGCCGCGACCGAGCACGGATCAAGATGATTTTGCGAGGGAAAATGCTCGGGTTTTCCCTGAAAGAAATCGCCTCTCTCTTGCAACTCTACGAAATCGATCCCACCCAAAAACGCCAATATGAAGAGGGGATCCGCTACGCATATTTGGAGGAAGTGCGCAATCGGATCGAGGAACTGAAAATTCTGGAGCAGGAGCTGGTGGATGCGATCGAGGAAGCCAAACGCCAATACCGGCTGCTGAAAAAAAAGGAGGAAAAAACATGACCGACAAGGTGTTGGTAGAAAAGGAAGGAGCCATCGTTATCATCTTCATCAACCGCCCCTCGAAGCACAATTGTATCGACGGAGAAACCGCCGACGCCCTTTTTCGCGCCTGGACGGATTTTCGCGACGATCCAGTGGCAAAAGTGGCCATTTTAACCGGAAAAGGTCCGTCCTTCAGTTCCGGTGCCGATTTGAAAGCCCTCGATTCTTTGGGCCCCCGGGATCAATTTGATCCTGATTTTGCGTACAACGGCAGGGGATATCTCGGCTTTACCCGGATAACAGACATCTTTAAGCCAACCATTGCGGCAATCAACGGTTATTGCTTTGCAGGGGGACTGGAAATGGCCGCTTGGTGCGATATCCGCATCGCTGCCACTAATGCCGAATTCGGCTGTCTCGAGAGGAGGTGGAATGTTCCGCTGGTTGACGGTGGCACCCAGCGCCTGCCGCGCATCATCGGCTGGGGAAGGGCGATGGATCTAATTTTGACTGGACGGCGAATCAACGCCCAAACGGCCCTGGAATGGGGGCTGGTCACCGAAGTGACGGAACCGGAGCACCTGTTGACCCGGGCGAAAGAGTTGGCCGCCCAGATCGCCGCTTATCCCCAGGATTCACTGCGCACGGATAAACAAGCCATGGTTCGGGGCTGGGGGTTGACTTTGGAAGAGGGATTGCGGGCGGAATGCCATCTCGGAATGCCTCATGTCAAAAGTGAAGTGACACGGGAGGGTTTGGTGAGATTTCAGAAACGCAAGGAAACGGAGGAAGATTAGTCATGATCGCCGCGGATTTGATTCGGAGGGGAGCTCAATATTATACCGAGCAAACAGCCGTTATTTTCGGGGAACGGACGCTCACGTTCCGAGAAGTCAATTACAATGCCAATCGCCTGGCTAATACTCTCCGACGCCTCGGTTTGAAAAAAGGGGATCGCGTAGCCTTTTTGCTGGCTAACTCCGTGCAGAGTGTGGAAATCGACTTTGCCATCATCAAATCCGGGCTGGTTCGGGTTCCTTTAAATACCCGTCTTTCCGAAAAGGAACACCTTCACATGATTCGTGAAACGGAGGTGAAAGCGCTTCTCTTTTCCGAAACGTTTCGGGACCGGGTTGCCGCTTTGCGCCCCCAATTGCCGTTGGTTCGATGGTTCTGCCAGGTGGACGGGCATCCCGAGGATTGGGCGGTTTCTTTGGCGAAAGAGATGGAAGCGGTGACAGCGGAGGAACCGGAGGTCCATCTGACGGAAGACGATTGGGTGACGATCCAATACACGTCGGGTACGACCGGCAAACTGAAAGCCGCCGTTCACACCCAGGGTTCCTGGAGCGCGATCACAACCAATATCTTGTTGGCACTCCGAATTGAAAAGGGAGACATCATGTTGCACGCCGCCCCACTCACTCACGCATCTGGAACTCTGCTCCTTCCCCACTGGATCAGAGGAGGCGTCAATGCGATTCTTCCCGGTTTCAAACCGGCGGAATTTTTACGGGCCGTGGAGGATATCCGACCGACCACGCTCAACCTGGTTCCGACGATGATCGTCATGCTTCTGGCCGAGCCGGACGTGGAGAAGGTTTCATTCGATTCCGTCCGGCAGATCATTTACGGCGCTTCACCGATGCCCAGAGAAACGTTGAAGAAAGGTATGCGACTGTGGGGAGCCAAGTTTATTCAATATTACGGCCAGACGGAATGCCCCTTGATTCTAACCCTTTTGGATATCGACGATCATGCTCGTGCCCTCGAAAACCCAGAGCTGGAAGAAAGGCTTTTGTCCTGCGGGCGCCCGACGGTAACCACGCAGCTGAAAATCGTGGACGAAGAAGGTAGAGAACTACCGCCTGGCGAAATCGGCGAAATTGCGGTTCGTTCCGCCCAGCAAATGAGCCATTACTTTCAAGCGCCGGAGCTCACACGTGAGACGATCCGGGATGGATGGATTCACACAAGGGATATGGGTTATATCGACCAAGACGGATACGTGTATTTAGTCGACCGGAAGTCCGACATGATCATCAGCGGCGGATTCAATATCTACCCCCGGGAAGTGGAAGAAGTCTTGTATCAGCATCCGGCTGTCATGGAAGCAGCCGTTGTCGGAGTTCCCCATGACAAGTGGGGTGAGGTGGGCAAAGCCTTCGTTGTGCTGAAAGAGGGTTGCCTGGCCACAGAAGAGGAACTGATCGAATTCTGCCGCCGACATCTCGCCTCCTACAAACGCCCCCATTCGGTGGAGTTTGTCGATAGTCTGCCCAAAAGTGCCGTGGGTAAAGTGATTCGGCGGGTGCTTAGGGAGCCGTACTGGAAGGGTAGGGAACGGTCGATTTGATAAGGAACCAACCCGACAGGAGGAGGAAATGGATGAACACCTTCGATCGTCCAAAAACCCCCTATTCCAACAACCTGGTCAGCAGCATGCGCATGAATTCTGGTAAATTTGCCAACCAACCGGCGATCGTCTGCGGAGAACGTTTGGTCACTTGGAAAGAGATGTGGCGTCGGACCAACCAACTGAGCCAGGCCTTGTATGGACTCGCTCTGAAAAAAGGAGACCGGCTCGGCCTCCTTTTGAACAACTGTTTCGAGTTTGCCGAGTCGTTCATCGCCGCTACCAAAAGCGGATTCATCATATGTCCTCTCAACCGCTATTTGAAGGCCGACGAACTGGCCTACCAATTGCGGGATTGCGGAGCACGGGCGGTTATCACCAATCCGGAATATGTAGAACGTCTTCGCTCGATCCGCGGCGACCTCCCCGATTTGGAACATGTCATTGTCACGGGGGATGAAGTATTTTCCGACACCTTAAGTTATGAAAGGATTTTGACGGAATCGCCCGATCGCGAACCGGAAGTGGTAATCGCGCCGAAGGATCTTCACATGATTCTTTACACGTCGGGTACGACCGGGAGACCGAAAGGGGCTGTCCGGGGATATATGGAAAACTATCATACCGCAGTCGGGGTGTGTATGGAGTGGAAGATTCGTTCCGGCGACGTTCAACTGGCGGTTACCCCCCTGTATCATGCGGCTTCTGTCGCCTGGTTCCTTGCCACCCTGATCTCCGGCGGCACATACGTGATCATGCCGCAGTTTGCACCGGAACAAATTTTGGCCGCTATTGATAAGCATCGGGTCAATTGGTTGATGATGGTACCCGTCATGTATGACCGACTGCTCAAACTTCCGGACGAAGTGTTCAATCGGTATGATCTGGTATCTTTACGCACCTTGATTTCCGGCGGAGCGCCTTTGCACACCCAGACCAAACTCAACATCAAAAAGCGGTTCCGCCATTGTCAGCTGTATGAATTTTACGGCAGCACCGAATTGGGGGTGTCCACCAGTTTGCGGGACGAGGATCAGCTTCGCAAAGAACGCTGTGTCGGCCGCACGATGCCGGACGTCGAATTGATGATCCTAGACCAAAATGGAAAAGAGGTTCCGCGGGGAGAAATCGGTTTGCTTTATTCCAGAGGTTTGAGCGGGTTTAGAGGCTATTGGAACGACCCGGAAAAAACAGCGGAAGCGTTTTTGGAAGACGGATGGGCGACGGTCGGCGATATGGCCCGTCAGGATGAGGAGGGATATTACTATATTGTCGACCGGGCCAAGGATATGATAATTTCCGGCGGTGTCAATGTGTATCCGGTGGAGGTGGAGGAAGTGATTCACCGGATCCCGGGGGTTCAGGACACGGCGGTGATCGGCATCCCCGATGAACGGTGGGGTGAAGCGGTCAAGGCGGTCGTCGTATTGGAACCCGGAGCCCTGGTCACCGAAGCGGAAATTATCGCTTATTGCAAAGAACGGTTGGCCGCTTTCAAAGTACCCAAGTCCGTCGATTTCGTCGCACAAATCCCCCGCACGCAAACCGGAAAAATTTTGAAGAGGGAGCTGCGCAAGAAATACTGGGGGGATGGTGACATTCAAATCTCGTAAATAGGTTCCCCCATCGGAACATCCACGGGAAGAGATAATGTTTGCACGAAGTGTTCTCATCCAGTTAAAGCCTTGATCGGGACGCGGGATAAGACGGAAACCAGCTACAAAACGGAGGGTTGAAGATGAAAGTGGATGACATTCGAAAAATCTGTGTAGTCGGCAGTGGTTCCATGGGACATCAAATCGCGATGTTGTGTGCCCTCGGAGGGTTTGAAACTACGGTCCAGGATATCACTCCGGAAGCGTTGGAAAATGCCCGGCGAAAACTGGAAGCGATCATGGACGACTGGGTCAGGAAGAGCAAAATATCCGGGCCGGAAAAGGAAGCGGCTTTTTCCCGCCTTTCCTTTTCCGCCGATTTGGTGGAAGCGGCGAAAGACGCGGATTTCGTCATCGAAGCCGTGGTGGAAAAGCTGGATGTGAAGCGGGAGGTATTCAAAAAGCTGGATGAAATCACCCCTCCCCACGCCATCTTAGCCACTAACAGTTCGACCATCGTCAATTCCTTAATCGCCGATGTCACCTCCCGACCCGACAAAGTATGCAATATGCACTTTTTTTATCCACCGCTGGTGATGGATTGCGTTGAAGTGGTGATGAGTGACGCGACCTCGGAAGAGACGGCGCAGGTCACTCTGGATCTGTGCAAGCGGATTGGGCGAACCGGGGTGTTGTTACGGAAAGAGATTTCCGGCTTTGTCGCAAACCGCATCCTGGGAGCGTTGCAAAAGGAAGCGATGAAACTGTACGAGTTGGGTATCGCTGACTACCGGGACATCGATTTGATTGTCACCAAGGCGTTGCGCCATCCCTTGGGACCCTTTCAATTGATGGATCTGTCTGGGATCGACGTTATCTATTACGTGATGAAGCAGCAATATGCCGAAACGAAAGATCCGAAGGACCGTCCGCCCCGATTTATCGAGGAGAAAGTGGAAAGAGGGGAACTGGGACGGAAGACGGGCAAAGGGTTTTATGAATACGACGAGAAGGGGCGAATTCGTTCATAAGCCCCGGATTACATGCAAACCGTTGGCTACAATGCCAGCAAAGGCGCCGTGATCACGATGACCAAAGATCTTGCCGTCAACTGGGCCCGCCACAACATTCAGGTGAACGCCATTGCTCCTGGCTGGTTCCCCAGTAAAATGTCTCGGCCGCTCTTGGATCGGTATGGAGAGCAGATGCTCTCCCATATCCCCATGGCCCGGTTCGGTAAGTCGGAGGATCTGAAGGGGGTTATCGTATTTTTGGCTTCCCCCGCTGCCGCTTACATAACCGGTCAGGTGATCGTGGTGGATGGTGGCTTGACAGCTTGGTAACCAAATAGATCGGAGGAATTCATATGACCGATGTTTATATCATCAGCGGTGCCCGTACCCCCTTTGGTACCTTTGGCGGAAGCTTAAAAGAGGTGACCTCGGAGGAGCTGGGGGTGACGGCGGCCAAGGAAGCGATACGCCGCGCGGGCATCTCACCGCAAGACGTGGACAACACGGTGGTGGGCAACGTGATCCAAACCCACCAAGGCTCCCCTTATCTCGCACGGCACATCGCCCTTGATGTCGGCGTTTCCATCGAAGCACCTGCCCTCACTGTCAACCGTCTCTGTGGTTCGGGTCTGCAAGCGGTGGTCTCCGGGGCTCAGATGGTAAAGCTGGGGGAATCGGAGATCAGTCTGGTGGGGGGTGCCGAGAGCATGAGTCAAGCTCCCTATGTCCTGCGGGGAGCCCGATGGGGAATGCGCATGGGGGACGGGCTTCTTCAAGATACTTTGACTGAGGCATTGAGTGACAAATACTGCGGCATTGGCATGGGTATCACTGCGGAAAACCTGGCGGAGAAATACGGGATTACCCGGGAAGAGCAGGATGAATTTGCTCTTACCAGCCAGCGGCGAGCCGCTCAAGCCCAGCGCGACGGCCTCTTCACTGAAGAGATCGTGCCGGTGACGGTTAAAGGGAAAAAGGACGCCGTGGAGGTGAACCAGGATGAGCATATCCGCCCCAACACCACCCTTGAGGGTCTTGCTTCCTTGCGCCCGGTGTTTAAAAAGGAAGGCACAGTGACAGCGGGAAACTCCAGCGGCATCAATGACGGAGCCGCCTTTCTCGTGATCGCCTCGGAAGGAGCGGTCAACCGCCACAACTTAAAACCCATGGGCCGGATCATCAGCTGGGCTGTCGCCGGCGTCCCCCCGGAGATTATGGGCATCGGTCCAGTCCCAGCATCCCGCCTGGCTCTGGAACGGGCGGGGTTGACCCTCGACGACGTCGACCTCATCGAGATCAACGAAGCCTTCGCCGCCCAGTACTTGGCTGTGGAGAAGGAGATGGGGCTCAATCGGGAGATCGTTAACGTCAACGGCGGCGCCATCGCCTTGGGTCACCCCGTGGGAGCCAGCGGCGCCCGCATCCTTCTCACCTTGCTGTATGAACTAAAGCGGCGCAACAAAAAAATCGGCCTTTCCTCCCTCTGCATTGGCGGCGGCCAAGGCATCAGCATGGTAGTAGAAGCGGTTTGACTGGCTTCAGCCCACCCCGCTAAAAATCTTGGGGTGGGTATTCCTTTTGTTCATGGGTTTAAGCATGGCAAAAGCAACCCCACCCATACCGCCAGGTTCTGGTACAACACCCCCTCCACTTCCTAGGAGTAGACGTTAAAACCGTCGTTGATTATCATCACCTCTAGGGCGATCGCTTTGCTCATCATGACGCGACTGACACTTTGCTTGGTAGGCGAAATATCGACGATCGGTAATTCCAGTCTGGGATCGTACGTAGAGCTTGGTGAATTTCCTCTCAGCTTCCGGTTCGCGGGAAAGTAGCGTTCCCAACACGGCACCGAGCATGGTTTTTGAGGATGAAATTCTATGACTTTTTTTGCGGGATAATGGCAACGGTGCAGCGCGAAACACAGATGAGAGCGCCCTCTTCATCACGAATCTTGATATCCCATACCATCGTCAACCGTCCCTTGTGCAACGGCACACCGGTCGCAGTTACGATACCCTCCCTCTTGCTACGGATGTGATTCGCGTTGATCTCCAGTCCGACTGCAGCCTGCGTACCCAGATCAATGAGATTCGCGGTTCCGACGCTCGCAACTGTCTCGGCGAGCACCACGGATGCCCCGCCGTGCAAAATGCCGTACGGTTGTCGGGTCGGCCCGTGCACCGGCATGGTGGCGACGACCTTGTCCTCGGAGACCTCCACGAGTTCGATCCCCAATGCTTCCATGATGGTTCCTTTGGTGTTGACGTCCATGATGACCTCCCGAAAGAATATTACTTTTTCGTGTCTTACAATTTACATAGAGAGCTTTAGTTTAATTAGACCTTTTTTGGGGTAAGTCCGAGATACGTGTAAAATATACGGTTTTAAATGGGTGTAATTGGAAAAAGCAGATTCCTAGCGAAAGGAACGGCAATGGCGAGATTCCTTGAAAGACCTGAGGTCAACCCTGATTTTTGCCCGCAACTTGTTTCTCTCTTTCTCCCCCTTTCTTTTTTTCTTTTCCTCGGGACTCCGCCGAGACGGTCGCCCGCGGCACCGCCGCGGCCACCCGTTCGGCTCCTCTGGACCCCGTAGCCCGGGGGCTCGGCCCCGGGCTCTCCTCCCCGCCCCCTCAGTTGCTGTATCCTCATACAGTGCTCTTTGCGCCTTCTGATCCGGATGACCAATTGGTTTCGTGAACGTCATAAACCAACAACACAAAATTCGGCCTTCTTCACGAATATTTAGGATGGATAGGTAGAAACGATTTTTTACGTGGAAAGGGGACGATATTGATAAAAATCGCTTCTCACTTATTTAAGTTTCTTTTTGTATACGTTATATTGGTTTTATTTCACTATTTCGAATGCTACTTGGTACAATTTGATATCCCGATTAAACCTACTTGTTTAGACCCTCTTGGAAAATGGATCGTCCCAATACCGGTAGCTGTTGCATTTGTTTTGATAAATGCATTTCGGATTGGGAAAAAAAGAGAATAACCCTTATTTTTCAGCTTCGTGACCGCTGCACCTTTAAATCTCAAGTAGGGTATATGCATAGGCACACCAGGAGGCAAGCTCACGCCACAAAGTGGCGTTTTTTTTTACTTTGGAAGGTTTCTCTTGTAGATCCGGGCCGGATAATGGGAATCGATATGGGTATTGTGTATCCGGTGTACATAGCGATTAGCGACTCACCCGTTCGATATCATATTGAAGGTGGAGAGATTGAGCGATTCCGTCGTCAGGTAGAACGAAGACGGAAACAGCTTCTCAAGCAAGGGAAATATTGTGGCGACGGAAGAAGAGGACACGGCAGGCAAACCCGCATCAAACCGATTGAAGCACTGAGTGAGAAGATTGCCAACTTCAGAAAAACCACCAATCACAAATACGCTCGGTATGTGGTAGATTTAGCATTAAAACAAAAATGTGGAACCATCGCTTTGTCGCCTGCGGCTATGAAGCATTGGCCGATTACAATGCAGCCCGAAACTTGGCCACCAAGAATATCGAAAAAATCATTGAACAAACAGTTGGCAAGGAAGAATATAACAATTGCACAGAAAAAAACGGCTCGCTACAATAAATCCGGAGCACAACCGTGTGGTTAGTGAAGACAATGGCAAATAGGGGTGGCTCCTCTATCAGCCTCCGTTTGTGTTCAGCTGTGTGGTTAGTGAAGTTGTCTTGTCATCGCCAAAATGGGCATACAGTGTCAGTTTTTGTTCCACTTATGTGGTTAGTGAACTAGGCTTCGTCTGGTGCATCAAGGAAGTATCAAAACGTTTGTGTTCCAGCTATGTGGTTAGTGAAGGGCACGCCGTCAGAAAGGGAGTAGCGTTTGTGTTTCAACTTGTGGTTAGCGAAGAAGAGCGTACATGGTGCAATTTTCAAGTTGAAAAACAGTTTGTGTTCCAGCTGTGTGGTTAGTGAGGACGCCTGCCGACAATTCGCCCATCAGTAACGGGCGAGTTTGTGTTCCTCCTATGTGGTTAGTGAAGTATGTCTCCCCTACCTGGTCTTTTCTTTTTCTTTTCAGTTTGTGTTCCAGATATGTGGTTAGTGAAGTCTTTCAGGCAGATCACTTTTCCTTGGGCGACTTCGTTTGTGTTCCGATATGTGGTTAGTGAAGTGTTATCCACTGGTATCCGGCATACGACACAAATGCCGTTTGTGTTCCAACTATGTGGTTAGTGAAGGAACAGGTTTCGGCTCATCACGTTTGTGTTCCAACTGTGTGGTTGGTGAAGTTTGTTTTTCGGCTGTGTTCCACTCTAGAGAACAGTTGCGACCTGATCGGGTCGTTTTTTTTTGTGTCAATTTCTCTTTACAGAATTCGCATTCTGTCAACACTATTCCTTCTGAAGTATGGATAATACTTTACAGAATACGTCATAATAGATTCGAAAAGTACTTTACAGAACACGTTTTGACTGAGGCGGCCGAAATGAATTACCTTGGAAGGACGACCATTCCAACAACAGGAGAATCGTCTGGTTGTTTCCTATCTCTGGGTATGTTATGATGACGGTGAGGAAAGCATAAACTACAAATGGCCCCAGGTGGTGCCACACCCGGAGCCATTGTAGGTACGCTTCATTGACAGGACGGGGCCGCCGTCCTAAGCCGATGAGGAGAACCCCAGCAGCCTAGCGGGACCTACCAATCCACTTGCTAGGGGCGTGGGGTTTTCGACGTTTATTGCGGCGATTTTTGCCCTTTGCTAGTATTTCGCGGATCTCTAGGTAGGTTTTCACCACCCCCAGAGCCGCTCCCACGACAACAACCACATGATGACTGGGATGTTAAAGAATACATGTAAAAGCCGTAACGGCATAAGCAGTAACCCGCAGGGTGATAAACCTGCGGGTTACTTTGCGTAATGCGTAATCTGGTGTGGGAACCACACCCCGTCGGCGTGCTTCTTCACTTATTATATCCTATTGTTGGATAACAAAACGCTAAGGAGTGACTGAAGTGTTCGTGATTCGCAAGTTCCAAGACCCGGATGCGGCTCAGATTGCAACGCTGTTTCATGAAACCGTACATACGGTCAATGCACGAGACTACACTCCGGAACAACTCGATGCCTGGGCACCGGAATGGTCAGCAGAAGAACGACAGGAACAGGTTAAAAAGCTAAAACTTTTGCTCCGAAAGAACATATCTTATGTTGCCGACATGGGTGGTCAAGTGGTTGGTTTTGCCGATATAACCAAGGACGGCTACCTGAATCGAATGTTCGTTCACAAAAATCATCAAGGACAAGGCATTGCTTCCGCTCTACTGCGGGTTCTTGAGTACGAAATGACGCAACTTGGCGTAACTGAAATACACACCGATGCAAGCATAACGGCAAAGCCCTTCTTTGAAAGCCATGGGTTTGTGACGGTTCAACCTCAAACAGTAACCGTACGTGGTGTCTCGATGGTCAATTTCAAGATGGTGAAAGCTCTTTAGCCATGTATCCACTTTTTGCTTCTTGGTTTACAGACATATCAAGGAATACCAGCTCCACCATGACGATCGCTAAGATCGAAAGCAAGCCGCGATAGCCGTAGTGGGCGAACAACTGCATAACCCGGTTCCCTTAGCGTACAGGGAGCCGGGTTTTTTTGTCCATCGAGCGCCTTACCGTACAATGTCCAGTGACCCCAAAAGAGTGGTTTCTCTTGTCTCAAAAAGGATCGTTTTTGAGACTTCCCAACGAAGGATCTATGTCCCATATGGGCTTACCCTATCGGGATTGTCCTTACCATACCTGACCACATCTGGAGCCACTTTGCAAAAGAGTGGTCTCTTGTTTCAAAAACGAAAGGGATCGAGACCAGTTTTTCATCCCTTTATCAGACGTATGGGATTGGGAAAGATCATACTCAGACTTCTTCTCTTACAATCTCAAAACCAAAAATTTGAACAATATGTCGTAACGCATCTACGCTACCATAGGGCCATGACAACGTAAGATACTCTAAACGAGCAAGGTTTGGAGACGTTTTTTCACAAGACAGTAGCTTATGTTCACCCGTATATATGCAATCTAACCAAGATGTAAACTCCCATGGATGTTGTAGTCTTGGGTCGTTTTGTCTTTCTTCAAAAGTAAGTGATTCCCAAATTCTCGTGTATTCCTCCCAGTCTTTTTCGGTTGGCCACCAAAATTGCTGTAGCATTTTCTCATCAAAGTAATCCAACCACTTACTGTCATCAACGGTTTCTCTTATTTCTTCGTCTCTGTCTCGTTGAAAGTCTTTTACAAAACGTTGAAGTTGTCGGAACCTTGTATCGTCGTTTACCTTAAATTCAATATAACATTTCCACATAATGTACCCTTCTCCTTAGCGTAGGATTTTGTAATTACTGGCGATACCCCAAATAGGGGAATATACGAATCACACCATACCGAACCAAGCTATATAATCCAGAAAGCTTCAAGTTCGGAAAACATGACATCAGCGACTATGATACTTCGCTGGAGGATCGTTGAGAAGCCCTGAATATCGAACTTCTCTGGAGCGGATAGAAGAACCTGAGCGAACATGAATCGTCCTCTCCAAAAATCAACCCCCAGCATTGGCAAGCTGAGGGTTGCTTTGTAATATTAACATTTAGTTAGACTCATTGAATAATTCCCCAGTCGCTCAAGTTGATAAAGCCCGTCTGGGATTTCACCAGTGTTTTTCCAGTTCCATCGGGTTTGATCGTATAGATCTGATGGAGTTCTCCATTAGAGTAATCATAAAGGTGGTAAGCGATCCTTTTGCCATCTGGCGACCAAACTGGCTGAATGAGTCGTTGGCTTGACGATGCAGGTGCCGCCACAATCGTTTTCCCGCTTCCGTCTGTATTCATGACTACAATGCCCTCATCGGTAGCAAAGAGGAACTTATTACCGTCAGGTGACCACTCAAATTGCCCTGCACCTGTGGAATTTGGAACCACTCTTTTGTTGGTTCCATCGATATTCATGAGTTGAATTTGCCCACTACCCGAATATGCAATGGTTTTTCCATCAGGAGAGAGTAATGGATACCGTTCGTTTGGATCGTCGGGATTGGTAATGATTCGTGCGTTTGTTCCATCTGAATTCATCAATACAATATCCTGGGTGGTAGTGCTAGTTGCCGGATCATAGATCGACTGAACTGCAATGATATTTCCATCCGGGGTCCAAGATGCATCAGTAGCATCTGAGATTACCTGAACATTGGTTCCATCTGCGTTCGCAACAGCTGTGACAGGTTTGTTTGCTGCTAAATCGTAATAGGTGAAAAGTAATTTCGTTCCATCTGGAGAAAGTTCACCATCATATGTTGTACTTTGCATCGAGGTAAGTTGAGTTTCGCCTGTTCCATCTGGTTTAACGGTAAACACATCGTCGTTTGGGATCGGGTCTCCTTCTGGGCTTGGATGTGTTCCTGAGCTTGCTTGATGGAAGACAAGTCGAGTTTGAGTAGGAGCGGCATGTGCAACTAGAGGAAAGAAGAAGACGGAGCATGCCAAACTAAAGGAGACCAACAGGTGTAGTTTCTTCAAAAATGACTCTCCTTTCTGAAGAAAATGGGCTTGCATAAATATCATTCGAATGTGAGTTTGATTTTGTGTCCAAAAATAATTTTCCTTTGTTTCTTTTAAATGGCAATCAAGATAAGAAAAGGGCTGTATTTGTACCTCGGTGAGTTTTCAGCGTATACAAAGATCTATGTCCCATATGGGCTTGGTCTATTGAGACACCGAATTACCTGCCGAAACGGTCGCTCACGGCGGCGTCGCGGCCACCCGTTCTTGGACATTATTCAATAGAAGGAGAATGCGTTGTGGTGGAGTACCTATCAAACATCAACACACCAAGAAATTTGGGATGCATATTCGGATATTTTCAGAGTGCAAATCAATAAGTATCGCCA
Source organism: Polycladomyces subterraneus (assembly GCF_030433435.1). Lineage (NCBI taxonomy): Bacteria > Bacillati > Bacillota > Bacilli > Caryophanales > Thermoactinomycetaceae > Polycladomyces > Polycladomyces subterraneus. The sequence goes on along the minus strand of NZ_JANRHH010000052.1, from coordinate 75,420 downwards.
CTACTAATCATTTAGAAAAGAGGGATTCGAAATGAAAACATGGGTGAAGGTAGTCACTGCCTCTATACTTGGAATCACATTAGGTGCTGGAAGTTACATGGGGTATCACTATTTGATAAATCCTGATCCTCCTGTCGCCTATGCTGATCGTATATCACAAGAAACCACTGGACTTGCATTTCATGCTACTTCTAAAAGTGATACCATTGCAAAAATGCCGAGCGTCTTGAAAAAGGAACTTATGCTTCCAGCACAAGCTCCTGTACAAGGACTGGACGTCAGTTACTTCGCAGTGGTAACGAATCCTGAATATCCATATACCACCACTCTGGAAGCAATCTTTCATGATAAAAACCAAAACCCACAAAAACCTTCTTCTTATGCTTCCCTGGAAGTCAGGCAAATGATCACTGACGATGGTAAAAAAGTCGAATGGGCAGGTCCTAGATTAGGAGAAAAGGTTCAGCTTCCATTTGGTGAAGGTTGGCTAGAAGATGCTCCTGGTGTGGTCTCCTTGCAATTCATGCATAATGATTTACACTACACTGTCACTCTTACAAAAAAATCCATGATCAAAAAACTGATGAAAGTGAAGGGTATCTCCGAAGAAGATGCCAAGGTACAACTTAAAGGTGAACTTCTCAAATGGATAAAAACATTCAGCAAAGAAAATGCAAAATAAGAGCAGTCCTCCAGTCCTCCTTCTTCCTGAAGGGGGACTTTCCGTATTCACCTAGTTCTACCCCTCAACCCGTTTGCTAATCGAATAAATGCCCAGGAACAGTATCCCTGGACACTTACCTTTTTTTATCCATCTATCATGCCGCTTTTGGACTTATCTCGGACTTACCCCATAATCGTCCCCTGCTCACGGGGAGATTTGTTGTGGGGAATTTGGGAGGGGTTTCGAGAAGCGCTGGAGTGGAAAGGGGTGGAGAACATTCCCCGCTTATTCGCGGTGGAACCGTTTCCTCGCTTGGAGCGTGTTTTGGCCGGAGAAGACTATCGCGATATCTTCCCGGGGAACACCTTGCTCAGATCCATCGGGGGAGACACCGTCACCTATCAGTCATTGGATGCCGTGAAACGAACCGGCGGCGGAGCCGTGGCCGTGTCTTTTTTTGATGTCGGTAAGGGGCTTTCTTTCGGTCTCAAAAGTCAGTATCAAATTGTATACAAGGGGTTTGGCTATACACAAATAAATTAAGGGTTAAATGCAGCTTTTGCTGTTACACCAGCTAAACCCATATTGTACGATAGGAAGGGGAATTGGATAGCATCGAAAGAGAAAACGATTATGTCGATTGGGATGACAGACAATATGATCGATTGGTTTCGGTGGCGCTCGAATTCCGTTTGAAAAGTGAGGGATGCGGCGTGATTAAACCGGGGGATCAAGGTAATAAAAAGGGAACGAAAGAACTTAATACGATCGAATATCCTTTGATACTGAACAATGACGGCAAAGATCGGCCACGACCGATATTCGTCGAATCGCTTTTCTTAAAGCCATTATACGAAGATTGAACCCCTTAATAAAAAGTAGGGGTTTTTATTGACACTACCAATAAGGTCCGAACCGTTCCACCAATTGATATTCGCTAGTATAGGCGGCAATCCATCTTCCCCTTCCACAAAGAAATACATTTCAGGCAAATCATCTCTATCTTCATAGCTAACTGTTTTCACTATCTTCCACTGTTCAGCTAGGTACCGTTTACGCTTTTCATTTATGCTACCCACACAACCGGATCTGTGTTGTTAGTGAGAGTCAGGGCATAAACGTATTGGCGGAATTTCCGTTCCAAAACTCGTGTTGGTTCTGTGTCATTATCGAATTCAAGCCAAAAATAGGAGATATCGACTATTAGGGTGTGAGGGAATGAAAACCTCTGAACACTGGTTGGATTTTTGCCTGCGACCTGTGGGGGAAGTGTCCCGTGAGTTTCAGTCTTTGGGTGTACGGACGTTCCGGGAAGCCGCCCTTTATGTGCAGTCGTTGCCGTACGGGCGGAATGTAGACCGGGCGGATGCGCGGTCGGTCTTGCGCGAGGGGAAAGGGACATGTAGTACGAAGCACGCACTGTTGGCCATGTTGGCGAAGGAAAACAACATTCCCGTTCGGTTGATGGTCGGTATCTATTTGATGAATGAAACCAACACACCCGGAGTTGGCAGGGTGTTGGAGAAACACGGCTTCAAGGAGATCCCGGAAGCGCATTGTTATTTGCGGCTGAGTGAGCGGTATCTGGACTTCACGCGTTTGACCGTGCCAACGAACGGGACCGCCCTTTCATTCCTGGTGGAAAAAGAGATTGCACCCGAAGGAATCGGGGAGGAAAAGATACGGTTTCATCAAGATTATTTGAAACACTGGGTGACATCCCCAGGCGTGCCAATCAAGGACTGGAGAGAAGTGTGGGAGATACGCGAAGCGTGCATCGCAGCGTTGGCACAATCGAAATGTACCTCCAACCCACGTCATCAGGGAAATAACTAAGGGGGAAGAGCCCGGGGCCGAGCCCCCGGGCTCGGGGTTAGGAGGGGCCGAACGGGTGGCCGCGGCGTGCTGCGGGCGACCGTCTCGGCGGGGTAAGGGGAGGAGAGAAAAAAGAAGGTATGTTGATAGCAGAAACAAGTTGGCTTTTTTCGGCGCGGTTTTTTCTCTTGAAATTAGTGGGTTCAACCTGTATTACAGTCATTTTTTACTGACATATTTACTGACTAACTAAAGGCGGGCGTTCGTTAATTTTGACTAACTATGCACGCGCCGTCTCTACAGTATGGATCAATGAATAGTCTAAAGCGAAATTACATGAATGGAGGTTTATATTATGAGCGGATTCGGCGGATTTGGTGGTTTCCATCATTTTGGTTTCGGATTGCGTCGCTTGTTGATTTTCCTGTTGGTAATCGCAACAATTTTTGTTTTTGCCGGCGTTGGATTTGGTTTCTAACAGGATTTACACACAATGAGCCCAACTTATGTTGGGTGATACAAACCCAGGGTAAAAGCCCTGGGTTTGTATATAGTTTTGGGAGAAAGTGGAGAAAGATAGACAGAGATCACGGAGAAAACAGGCTAAACCCTATCATCGTTTCCAAACATTTACATAAAATATATTAGGTGGCGGGCAGCCGTAGCCAGCCGTAGCCAGTCGAACCCAACTTTATCTCCTTTCTTATAACCCAGCGGAAACCGCTGGGTTTGTACATAGATTGGGAGAATGTGCAGAAAGATAGACGGAGATAATCGGGGAACGGAAACCACTCTTTTGCAGAGTGGCTCCAGGTGTAGTCAGGTATGGTAGGGACAATCCCAATAGGCCATGGTCTATTGACACACTCGGGCAACCTCGATAAGATAAGACTCCATAGCGTCCCAATAACATGTCCCAAAATATATAACGCAACAGGAGGATACATAATGACGGTTTATGGCTATGCCCGTGTATCGACCAATCACCAAGACATAACGCCGCAGATCGAGGAATTGAAACGGTATGGTTGCGAAGTAATCTACCAGGAGAAAGTAAGCGGTATATCAGCAGACGATCGCCGGGAGCTTATGCGGCTAATCGAGACCGCGCAAACAGGCGATAAAATCGTATTTACTAAGTTGGACCGATTTGCTCGCTCCACCGTGGACGCGCTCAATATCGCTAAGAAACTGAACGACAAAGGCGTGGCTATGGTCGTGTTAAATTTCGGGGGTATGCAGATAGACATTTCCACCCCTACCGGCAAATTAATGCTGACCATGTTCGCGGGATTCGCTGAGTTTGAACGGGAACTTATGCTTGAGCGTCAACGTGTCGGGATCGAGCGAGCGAAGAAGGCAGGCAAGTACAGGGGAAGAATCAGGAAGTATACAGAAGAACATCCGGGGATGAATCATGCGATTGAGCTGTATCAGAAGGCGGAAAAGACAGTGAAAGAGATATGCGCAAGCGCAGCCACTCTTTTACCCCATCAGCATGTTCCGGTTTGAAATGTACCGTAACCGAGAGATTGCCGGAAATGGTTTGTTCATTGATATATGCGGCTTTCACCGTGGGGAGAACGGCAAGCAGAAATAATGAAAAGACCAAGGCAACGGATAAAAGGGAGAGTAATTTTTTCAATTGACATTCCTCCTTATAGGTGTAAACATAATTGTGTACATAAATTATATACATAATAGATCGAAAATAAATAAAAAAATTGTAAATTTAAGTGAGGGAAGAATCATGAGGAAGTGTTCCATCATTTTGCTCTTGTTCTTATTCCTTGTGGGTTGCACCGAATACCTGAGTCAGGACGATCGCCATCTCCCTTTGATACAGTCTAATGACCTTGGACATTCGTTCGTCTACAAAGGCAAAGTATATGTAGCACAAGCGTTGTTGGGCGTACCGGAATCGCAATTGGGGGAACCCATCGGACGATTGAAATCGGAAAACATGGTGGTATATCGGATAAAGGGATTGTCGGAGGAATGGTTGGCCACCGTGTTTGAAGGAACTCCCACTGTCTATACATCCAAAAAAGGAATCAGTCTTAAAGTACTATCTCCCAACAAAATACTCATCGAGGATACGACTCCGATTCTCAGTTTGTTCACCGATGAAACTTCGATCAAAAATCAAAAGGTGATTGATCAGATTGTTAACAAGATTACCATGGGAAAATTTTCGAAGGGAGAAGTAAAGGGGAAGATCAGGAAAGTTAGGCAACTCTCCTTTGTATCTTCGAGGTATCCGGGAATACGTTACATGATGTATTATACAGAGGTTTCGAGCGGCCAAGCTTATCTGGACGACAATACAGGCCGGTTGTATCCGCACATCGGATCGATTCTCAAACCTTATTTGCAATGAACTACGGGTTAATTCGAGCAGGTTTGCGGTAACCACAAGGGTTCCATCGAAAAGTCTCAATAGTGACCGTTTATAGGCGTTATGAGACTCGGAAACAAAACGATCAATCAACCCACCCTTGAGCCGGTTCGGATATCTATAGTGCCCCGAGCACTTTTTCGGCCATCACATACCCCGGTGCCGAAGATCATAGGCGCTGCACATCTTCCCGTACCGCTTCCAACAGAGGGCGACCAAAGGAGAGAGGAAAATAGGGGTGTCTCTCCCCAACACCCCTAGATCAGAACTCCGCATTTCAGTAGGTTTCCTGCTTACCCGTTATATCCTTTAAGGTTTAAGTTTATGTTGAAGCTCATCTAGATATTGATTTAAAAATACCCACTTTGGATCATGTACATTTTTTATTTTCTCATTGTCGATGAGAAACAGTCCGGCGGGACCACCAACTATCGTGAGATATTTTTTCCCTTTATATTCTTTTTCCTCTAAATACAAAAGATACTTTTGTCCCTGCTTTAATAATGGATAACCACTCAGTTGAAGTTTGCTGTTACCGTCTTGGGTAATGATCAATTCTTTTGGAGCAGACTGATTCTCAGGTGCTTTGATATATTTGATTACATGAAACCGAAAATCGGAAAAAGGTATATCGCGATGAAGTGTGTATTCCTTCTCCACGCCCTTTACTTCGCCAAGTGCAATGATATCAGAGTCCAAAAGTTGTTTTTCTGTGACATGTGGCCATGTTGCACTCATGAACATTCTGATTTCTCCATTATTAGCTTCCATTTTTTTATTTGAGTGATTCAGGTTTATATACGATATGGTGACCCCTATTATTATTGCAAATAGAATCGCATAGATAGCAAATTGTTTCTTCATCTTAAATCTTCCTTTAATATACCCAATTAAAGCCGTTCATATCTTTAGTCGTCACACTTCTGGGGTATAATGTATCTTGACCCCACATTAGATTGAGCTCATTAGCATATCCGGGATTAGTCAAATCATCCAACCCAAAAGTATGTCCTATCTCATGTGCACTTACAGTATCCCAACCCGTATACGCAAAATTCCCCATGTTGAGCTGTATTCTCTATTGGCAAGGAAGAACTTTTTCGATCTACACAACTGGGCTGGGTAGGGTATTAAAAGGTTAGTCGGGGCTCATCTAGTCATGGTTGGGTCTGGCAAGGAAAATCGAAACACCCCTTTGTGGGGTATCTGTCGGAGGTAGCCTCTCCGACGCTGCCGCACCTTTTCTTCGAACGTCTCAGAAGAGATCGTTTATGAGACAAAAAGCCCAGCATTTATTGCTGGGCAAGCAATCCACAATCTGGTGTCCAATCCATTTACTATTGTAACTTACATACGGGGATACTATAACGAAATGGCTCTTAATCTCAGTTGTCCGTATTACCATTGCCCAAGAATTTGCTAAAACACATGGTTCGCCATCCAAACCAATGAACCATACGAGACCATGGGAATGAGAACACTGATAACGATAAGGATCCAGTTTCTGATTTCGGATCTAAGTAGTAATTTCAAAACAGCATTGATCAAGAAGATCACAAGAGCGGCCATGAAAATGAGATAATACACATAATATTGCGAAGACTCTGTTCCTTGATCAAAATTTTGCATCGTATAAACATAATCAAATGCATTGATGAGAATGCCCGAAATAAAGAGAAAAACAGCATTCAAGATCAAAAACGCCCCATAACGTTTGATAATCTTCATACTTCCTCCCCATAAAGATATTTAATCTTCCTAAACCCCACCTTAAATCCCGACACATGGACTCCCCCTATACTCGGGAGATCCACCAGTTTCCAGTATAATAAGAAATAAGAGTTCAACGTCAAGATACGGAAATCGCACACTAGGTTAGGAGGGATTCTCGCTATACACAGAAAGGAGAAAAACTAGCGTAAAATGCTCGATAAAAAAACGCAGACCAAGCCAACAACGGAAGCGTTTCACTCCGTGAAGAGCAGGCTGTCATCCCTCACATACTTACCGACTCGATACACCATCTTTCTTGCTGGTCTGCTCATATCCAGACTAGGTGATACCCTGTACGCCTTTGCCATCCCCTGGATTTCCTACGAACTGACCCGTTCCGCTGTGGTTATGAGTTCGCTCTACGCCATTAACGTACTGCCCATCGTTTTGTTCGGCCCTGTTGTTGGAGTGTTAGTGGACCGCTGGGAACGGCGACGGTTGATGTTGGTTGCCGATGTAGTGCGTGCTGTCCTGGTCGGCTTGGTTCCTGTTCTGTATCTTCTAAACCTGCTTCAACTTTGGCACCTCTACGGCATTTCATTTGCCCTTGCAGTGTTGTCCCTGTTATTTGATGTAGCCACGGTAACCGCCATTCCACACATGACTGAACAGGAGCTAATGAAGGCAAATGCCGCTTACCAAATGGTAAACCAGATTGCCGATCTGGCAGGTCCGGTCTTGGCTGGTATCGTGATTGCAGCAGTAGGTGGGTTTCAAACTCTTTGGTTAGATGCCCTTTCCTTTGGCGCTACCTTCCTGGCTGTATGGCGAATGCCAGTACTGGGGAGAGGGGTTTCGGTTAGCCACATGGGTAACATATTTCAGAACATGGCGGAAGGACTGCGTTGGCTCGTTCGTGATCGGCTCAACCTTTCTCTGTCCCTTCAGGCCATGATTGGGAACTTCGGTTACTTCGTGGCGTTTTCGATATTGATGTACTACTTACGGTCGACCCTCCACCTGAACGCTAAGCAAACCGGCCTCAATTTTGCCCTGCTCGGAGCTGGTGGTTTGTTAGGGAGTATCATCGTCGTACCGCTCGAGAAACGCTTTCGGCGGGGGATTCTGATACCTGTTCTACTCAGTATAGGGACTATCGGGTTTACCTTAGCGATTCTAAGCCCGTTCTGGTTGGTTCCTGGGATCGCTTTTGGCACCGTTGCAACCTGTAACGTGGCTTGGAACACCCTGGTGCAATCAGTACGTCAGGAGACTGTTCCAGAAGCCATGTTAGGGCGAGTACTCTCGTTCTCCCGGGTATTCACCCGTCTTGCTATGCCACTAGGAGCTATGGTCGGTGGGCTGATTTCCAACTTTGATCCGGTTGCCGTATTTGTAGTTGCCGCGGTTACCAAAGGACTTGAGGTGATCATCGCTCTTTCGTCACCCATCCGGAAGCTCTAATGCCTTAGATGAAAATGTGTTATAGAGAGCACTCCTACTGTGCGATTCCGTATTTGATACATGCCCGCCCAGGTGGGCTCTTTTATATCAGGTTTTCTTTATGACCTCTAAATAGTATTAGCGGTCATTAAAAGAGGGCTTTGCTCGTTATTCCCTTCTGTGGCCGTCGATCATTAGTGCTATGCGACCACTGCCCACGCAAAGTGTACATGTTCGAACGCATGATAACCATCCGTGCGTCCCTGAAAGTACCGTGCTTCGATGTCGGATGGACCCAAATTCTCACGGAGATGTAAACCAATAGTCGCGAGGTCTGCGGCAAGCGTGGACGGATCAAAGCCTGTTTTCATCGGCTCGCCTGCCCGTCGTACAATCTCCTGCATCCGTTGCACGCGTTTAGCTGCTCTCTCGGGGACAAAAGCGTCAGTATCCAGGTAATCGAAAATGATCGTGCTGCCCGCAGGTGCGATATCGGCAAGAGAACGCAACGTGTTGAACACTACGTCGCGGGTCAAGTAATAGGTGACGCCTAACCAGCTAAAGAAGCTTAATCTATGCGGATCATACGACGAGCGCTTGAGTGCGGTTACCAGACTCTCCTTCGTGAAATCCACCGGAACGAAGTGCAGTTGCGCTGGATATTCCCAGCCCAACCCAGAGAGGCGATGACGTTTTAGTGCTTGTGTGGCGGGATGATCAACCTCGAACACCTGAAGTTGCCTTAACATGTTCGGTCGCCGAAACGCAAAGGTATCCATCCCTGCCCCGAGGATCACATACTGCTGCACCCCCTGTTTAACTGCTGTCTCAAGGCTGTCTTCCGTGTACCTCGCACGACTGAGGGTTATGGGTGTGCTCTGGGTTCGCATTACCCAAGCCAAGGCGGACTCCTGGTCAGGGCACGACGTAGCAAGTTCAGGGTCAAAAAACTTGAGAGCCTCTGCCAGATTCCGTCCCATGTTTGTGAATTCCTCATCCGTAAACAAATGATAGGCGAGAAAGTCATTAAAAATCTTCGGGGAATCGTGCATGGCATGATAGGCACGAGCGTAGGCAGATATCAGTGCGGTAAGGCTGACTTTGTTCTCTTCCATCGAAAATCCTCCTTTTCAAGAAAGGGCGTGATCTAGAAAAAAGCACCATTTTCATCTGATTAAATCATCAACTACATATACTATGTATCACATTTTTTATTTTATGTAAATAAAAAATTTATTATATCATAATTTTATATATTTGTCAAGTGTTATTTTCATATGTGCTATGACCAAGTGCAAACAACGAGGAACTTATGGTTGATACTTTGTATTACTAAAATGTCCGCTAAATACCATTAGCGGACGTTACCTACCCAAAGGGAATCTTGCGCTTCAACCCCGAGTGGAAAGCCGTTCTCCTTTACTCTCCAGCCACCAACAGAAATCCTTCACTGCTACTATGATGGAAACATAGCAGATAGCCGCCGCCCAGATTACCGAAATCGGCAACGATACTTCTTTCCCGTTCAGCCAGGGGCCCACCATCAGCAAACCACCCACCACTGCTATTTCCACGCCATGAAAGAGGAGTCTCCGTTTGATACCACGGATGGGGCGTGTTCGCCTTTTCTCTATCCAATGAAAGAAACTCACGGCAAGCATCACTATTCCGAAGTCCGTGTGTCCCCGAACCGTACCATGGCCAAACACAAGGCTCCAACCCCAAAGAATCATCCAAAGTACTCCCGCAGCCACCGCCAAAAACGCCAACGAAAATCCCAACCATGTCAACAAACCTTCCGCCACAATTCCGACAGCGCGTTGAAACAACCGGTTGAACAATTTTTTCCCTCCGATTAGTGCATTCGTATCCAGGTCTCGTCGAAGGACCGGCTAAAGTTTTTTTTCGTTATGTGATGAATTTCTCCGCGATGTACACCAATGACATCATGATGCACGTGAAATCCAGTAAGAGACCTGAATCCTGTCTAGGCGAACCAGCCGCAACAGTCCGTCAATCAACAGCACTGCACAAGCAACACAGAAAATGGAGAGCCATTCATCTGGGTTACCGTACTTAAATGAGAAATACCACGCACCCTGGGACAATGTGATCCGTGAATTTTCCAATGACGATGGCGATGGGAAGAAGAGAAGAATCGCTCAGGGGAACCGACCCCAGCAGTTCCAAGTACCAGAAGGAATAATCCTAGCAATATTTTCAAAGTCCTTCCTCCTACAAGCTCTCTTTCTTTTCATAAAACCACCCAAAGTGTAACACAATCCCGTTGTATATTAGCGGACATTAATGGTTCTAGTTGTAGTCATCGGTAAGGTAATGTGAATACACAAAAAGCCACTATGGTAAAAGAGTGGCTCGAGGTTGTTGACAAACAAAAAAGTCACTCAGCGCTTATTTACTGAGCGGTTATGGAAGCTGTCAAGGATGAACGGGTTTAAAGGAATTGGCGATGTTAAGCAAAACGCCTTTGTTTATTTTGGGATCCTTCTTGGAGGATGAATAGCTTAAACGATAACTGAACCCTTTTTGATACCATGTCAAATCGTAGGAGTAGTATTGATCATCGGGTATGTCCGTTTCTTCGTAGTCTGCTTTGATTCTATTTTTGAGGGTGGCATTGTTCAAAAACAACTTCGGATCCTCATCTTGATTGATATACAGGGTTAGGCGAGTGTCACCATGTTCATAAAACACGTCCATCTCGTAGTGGAATATGCCGGCTTTTACTTCGGCATATTGCTTTGTTGGTTTAAACGGCAGTTTTGTTGGCAGTTGCACAGGATACCCGTATTCCGTTACAGCTTGGGGAATGGGTTGGGGTGGATTGAGCCATTGAGGCAACATGAAACCGGTTAGGTATACCAGACTGATTAACACAAACCAGAGTCCCCTTCTGATCCATCGGTAATATATTGTCTGTTTATATCGCTGTTTCATCTCTTGATTTAATTTCACTTGATAACGATTTTCGAGATAGAGCATGATAAAAAATACGATGACGATGATGCCCACCATCCCCCAAGAGCCTATGGTCCTGATTATGTTAGGTTGAAAAGATAAGGAGAGCAGCAGAAACGTCAGTGGATAAGAGGTAAAGACGATCATCTCAGCCCTTAAAAATCGAGGGTAACTTTCTCCATAAATCTCATGCAATTCGCTACGGATGTGGTTAAGCCACTTGTTCATATGCGGTTGACTCCTTTATCTATCTCTGAGGTCGCTATTCATTTATTCGTGCTCCCGCTTGGAATTTAGGTCCGCTTACAGCCTTTTTTGTCGAAGCGTTCCCTGCTACAGACAAAAAAATCCGGGCCGTGCACTTCTCCTGTCACCACGGCACGGATCGGCATGAACAACTGTTTCCCTTTATACCCCGTCTCTTTTAGGCATTTGTTTCAGCATCGTCTCGATGTCGTCCGGCGTGAGCGTTTCCGCATCCCCCAACTGTTTCAGAAACACTTCGACCACTTTCCTTGCCGGTCCCTCCCAATGTCACCGCTTGATAAATGGTGATGGTGACATAATCACCAATTTCACATGTTTCCCCGATCACGACGCCCTTACCGTGATCGATAAACACTCCTTTACCAATTTTGGCCCCGGGATGGATATTGATACCTGTTAGAAACCGGTTGAACTGCGAGATAATTCTCGCCAACAAATACCATTTCCGCTTATAGAGAGCATGTGCGATCCGATGCATCCAAATCGCATGCAAACCCGAGTAGGTCAACACGACCTCCAGCGTGCTGCGTACCACCGGGTCCCTGTCAAACACGGCCTGGATATCTGCCCGGATGACTTCCCGTATCTCTTTCCAACGTTGAATCCAAGACATCTGTTCCACCCCACGTAAAAAATCTCGAAGTACTCCTTCGTAGGTTTCAATGGCTTTTTGTGTTTATCCGATTTTTCTTTAGAACCAATGAAATACGTTAGGGGAGCTAATGAAATATACCAGAAAGATCGTAAAGGTAATGGCAACAAGGTAGAAAACTAGTCTTTTGACAGGGGGGATATTTATTTTTTGAGTTTTTTGTAAGTAAATTACCTAAACCGAAAAAAACAAACAAAACCACAAACCAAAACAAACTATGGCTTTTAGTCAAATGAAGAGATCGATGCAGAACATATTCATTCAAAGCCCATGCGAGGATGACAGCAAATAAAAACCTAATAATATAACCCCATATCTTTTTGTTACTAGTCATCAATAACACACCCTACCTACAGTAGTTGCCGGGGTTTTAACGTAGAAAATATAGGACTGCAATCAGGATGATTAATAGAATCCATGCGGTGATTGTGTTTTTTCTGGATTCAATCGCCCTTCTATGAAATTCAATCTCTATTTTACGCACTTCTTCAATGGATTCATCTATACGCTTCCAAAGCTTTTTCATATTAAACTCCCCTGGTGAGATAGGTGTACAAAAGCGAGTCACATTCCGAATGCAACATCGCATTTTCAAAAATCAGTGAGGAGGAGAAACAGGAACAGAGATTGAGTTCAATATTCCGATTACAATTGAAATCAAAAAAATGATGATCACAATCCATATCCATCGTTTCACTCGCTTGATTTCCACCCGTTGCTTCTCGATCCGATTCAGTCGTTCGATGACCTCATCAAACCGCTCGTCAATCTGGTCGAAACGCTCTTCCATCTTGTCCATTTTATTGAAAGCTTTGTCCAACGACTCTACAAGTGTCGTTTCTTCAATTTCCTTTGGGATTTTGTTTTCCACGCCCAATCCTCCTTATATCCCCAAAATATATATTCTTTCTACAATATAGCCCATTTTTTTCGTTTTGGAGGGACTTTTTGATGGGCATGAGTTTTTCTCACATATAGCAAGAAAAAATGTCCGCTAAATATTATTAGCGGACTAGTTGCACTCCGATTTTCGTATCCTTATGTACGATCCACTTCACAGAAAGGACATTCTTTGAAGTGGATCTAATCGGTGGCTTTAAGAACTTTCGCTTTCCAAAAAACTAATGCACTGAACAAAAAAAGGACGCATCCTGAAAAAAGAAGTATCCATGAGATGGGGATTCCTGTAGAGAGAAGCCCTGAAACCGCGCCGTATGAAATGGGTATTAAGCCCATTGAAACCATGGTACTCAGGCTCATGACCCGGCCAATTTTTTCTTTTTCCGTTTGTTCTTGAACCAGACTTATCACTGGAATATTAATTAAAGAGATACATGCCCCCAAAATCAACAATAAACCCATTCCTCACCAGGTTTCGTTTACTTGGCTTAACAATCCTAAAATGAATCCTTCAATCCCTATCACAAGAATGGCTATCATTCCACGTTTTTTTTGAGGATTTAAGGTTCCTATAGCCAAAGCTCCCAGTAACATTCCCCCCGCGAAAGAGCTCTGTAAATAGCTTAAATCTAAAGCACTTCCATGGATTTTCTCATCAACAATTAAAGGGATGCCCATCATCAGGGGACCAATAAACAAAAAGTTAACTACAATGAAAATCAACATAATGGTGGATAATAGTGTAGAACGCCTTACATATACAATTCCATCTTTCAATTCCTGCCAAAACGAAAAAGTCTTTTCCTTTTTACTCTGCTGCTCCTTTATTTTAGCGATAATCAGGCTCCCCAAAACCAGGAGTATAGCAATAGTAGTAAAAACACCTTTGTAAGATATAGTCGATAACAAGATACTTCCTAAGACAGGTCCAAGAATCACAGAGAGCTGTTTGGTGGTTTGCATAAATGAGTTAGCCCGTGTAAGTTGTTCCCGCTTCACAATTAAAGGAAGGATCGAGTCTCGAGCGGGCCAAAATAAGGCGTCCAAGGCACCAAACAACAATGCAAAGATAAGTAAGATCCAAAGATCCAACTGGTTGATGAAGACAAAAAAAGCCATACATCCGGTCAATAACCCACGTATTAGAAAAGAGACGAATATGATGTTAGAACGTTTTAATCGGTCAGCCAGGACTCCTCCAACAGCCATTAGGAGTACTCGAGGAATCGTAGTGGCCATCATCACAACTCCCAAAGACGCCTTCAAGTCTAGAGTTTTCACCACATACCATTGTTCGACCAAAATATAAATGGAAATGGACAAACCGGCAAAAATACTAGCGAGCCAAAGGAGTAAGAATTTTCCATTTATAAACAACGAAAAATTTGATCTATAAACAATTTTAATTTTAATGAACTTTTTTCTTCAACAACCCTGTTTCGCTCCATGATAGGACTCTCCTGATCTGTAGATGTTTAGCCCTATCTTAATCGAAGGCAGAATATAAAAAAAGACCTGAAATGAGGATTTTACATTAGTTTGAATACCCTTTGCCCATGGTAACAGCTCCGCTGGTATTACCCCAACCACCGACTTTAATGACCGCTAATTATCATAAGCGGACATTATTACCCGAAAAACCGGGTCTTGGTGTCCACTAAGTCTTCGGATGTCCTGAAAATATCATATCCGCTAAGGTATCGTGAACGGAAAGCAAAACTCTACCATTACGTAAAATTTAAACTAGTAGGAGAGGTGAAGGAGCGCCGTAGCGGGTACAGACCGTAGCTGAAATCGTGGCAGACTCCGGCGAGAGCACGACGAAGCCCTCTGAAATTTACGTCGCGGCATCTCGGTATAATAACCGACATTAATGAAAGACGTTCCGACATCCATTAAAGCACATGATGGCGATGATGATTCTTTTCTCCCGGTAAGGACCGATTCTTGCTCTGGGCATGTGTACAGGGAGGAATTGCATCAGTTGATCGAACGACACTGCTCGATAAGCAGCTTCTTCAATGACTTGATATGAAAAGAACTGCTGACTAATGATCGATTAAGTTCTTACAGCAGTTTTCACATCGCCAAAATAATAAGTTCACGCACATATAGGTTACGGTTAACCTCTCATATCATGCATAACCCCAGCGGAATCCGCTGGGGTTGTCAATAGCCTCAACTCTGCAATATTGGGTTGACGACACGTATGAAAAACGCTCGAAGAGAGCTGAAGCCTTTTGCTAATAGCCGCTACCGCGAATAGAAGGTGGTCCAGGGTTTGCTGCTCCCCTGAAACTTGCGAAGGAAGTCGGTGAATCTGTAGTGGGTATGTACACCCCCGAAGATGCCATTGACTTTGGTGGCATCAACCCTCGGGGGTTGGTCTAATACCGTCAAATCCGACACAGTCTCTTTTCCACCAACCGGTAATGAAGCATGAGCAATATCAACAGCACTACATTGGCTACCCACGAGTACCCGATGTTCCAGCCGTGATCATACTGGATGTGTCCTGTCGACAGCAGGTGAAATTCCACCACGATCAAGATGGAGGCACCGAGCACCACCCAGAAGGCTTGGTGCCAAAAGCGGCGGGGAAGTTTTTGCACAAAAATCCATGTGCCGATCGGATATAATCCCAGATTTAAGGTGATATTGGGCCACATTCCGGGTAACATCGGGTCGTGATATTTCCAAAAGCTTTGGTAAACGAAAGCCGTATCCAAGAAAAACGAACCGATCATCCCAGCCAGTACGGTGGGGTAACCTTTTTGCCATTGGGACCAATCGATCAGAATCAGCCCGATCATCCACCAAACCAGCCACCATTTCAGAAACACCATGATGCATCTCTCCGGGGGATCAGGTTATCTCACCCGTTTTCTTTTGCCCCATCTAGTCTTTAACCGCTCTAGCCATTTCAAGGACACCTGCCAACCGCTGATCCACCGGAACGCGAGCGGCAACATGATAAGGAACAGTGCCAAACTGAACCACCATTGTATACGAATACTCATTGTTAATCATCCTTGTTTTGGTTAGTGTGAGATTTGGGTGGCGGATGTATGCAAGATTGATTTAAATCATGAGTCACCCTCCTCATATCATCCAAAAGCTCAGCGGAGATTTGACTGGTTTTGCTCTCTTAGTTGATCGGTACAGCCGTATGATTGTGGCCGTTCATGTCTGTGTACGTCAGACGAATGGTGTTTTCCCGGAGATCAAAGATCAGCTTCTCATCGACGTAATCGGTGACACATTGGATTTGTCCGTTTGTCTTGGATATCGGGTGAATGGGATAACAATAGAGAGCTCCGTGCATTTTGGGGACAGTGAGAAACAATTGATCCCCATCGGCCGTAATCTTCAGGTTTTCGTCCAAATGATCCAATCGATAAGTGCCTACGATGGAGGCGATGTCCTCCTCAAACCAATCGATGGTTTGCACCGTATCAGGCACGCTAACAGACTCCCCCAACGCGATACGGAGCAAGGTTTTGCCGATCTGGGTTACCGGTGTGAGACTGAGATTGCTCAATACAATGACTGTCCATCCGTCATCCACCAATCGCAACATATTGCCGCAAAAACCGTTGATATCCCCAAAATGACTGATGCACTTACGGGGCTTTCCAGCAATCGTGAGCGGTTGAATCACCCAACCGTAGCCGTAGTTTTCCCGATAAGGGGTGAACATTTTTCGTAGGGTGGATGAGGAGACCAATTGCTCGGTTAACAAAGCCTGATCCCATCTGTACAAATCCTCGACAGTGGCATACATGCCAAAAGCGCCTTGTGGGATGGACATGTCGATATATTCGGCCCGGATTTTCTCTTTCCAAACCGAGTACCCGGTTGCCATTCCTTTGATGATCTTGCGGCCGTCGTCCACACCCGTGTCATTCATGTCCAGTGGGACTAAAATGTTGTTTCGAATAAAGTCTGTGTAAGATTCCCCGGACACCTCCTCGATGATCCTGGTAAGCAAAATGTAAGACGAGTTACTGTAACGGAATTGCTCCCCCGGCGTGAACTCTAAAGGAAGGTCGCGGAACAACCGAATGGTCTCATCCAGCGAGGACGGCAAACGCATGATCCTCGTCCAATATTCCGGAAAGCCGGCGAAATCCGGAATGCCGGATGTATGAGTTAGCAAATGATGAATGGTCATTCGGTTCCCGTTGGGGAAATCGGGCAGATACCGCCCAATGTTTTCTTCCGTTGAAAGAAGGCCCCGTTCTTCCAGTTGCAGAATGGCTATGGCTGTAAATCCTTTGGTCAGCGAACCGATGCGAAATTTGGTTTGTGGTGTGTTGATCACCCCATGTTCCTCACTGGCCATGCCGTAACCCCGACAGAGTAATCTTTCACCTTGATGGCCCACCAAAACGGCCCCTTGGAAATAACCACGTTGATCCAGCGCATTCATATATTCATGGAGACGGGATACGATGATTTGCAAAGTGGGTTCGCTCCTTTGTGATGGCATCGATTTCACAATGATCATAGCAGGAAATTAAGATCGATGTGGAATAAAGAGTGATTCGGTTGTCGAATAATTGATCAGGCCCGGCAATTGCCGGGCCTGCATGTGTTATGGCACTTCATCACTTAGTAAATATCTTCACTTCCTTCGGTCCCAAGGTGGCGGTAATGGCGCCGTTGTTGACGGTGGCAGTGTCGGTTCCCATCCGGTTATACAGCACTGTGCCGTTGGGGCAGGTTGGAGAGATTGGGAATGGTGCGTGTTTGGCTGTTCCAGGAGTTGTTGATCATCACCACAACCTCATCGCCGTTTTTGGACCGTTGGAAGGCGTAGAAGGTGTCGTCCACCCATTTCTCTTCCTGCCAACCGTCTTGCAGGGCGGGATGGGCGTTGCGGATGCCGTTCAATTTTGCGATGTATTGGTACAGCTCATGGTTGGGATTGAACACCATGTCCTCGCGGTTGTAGGGATCGTTGCCGCCGCTGAATCCCTGTTCCGTCCCCTGATAGACGATGGGAATGCCGCGGGAAGTGAAGATAAACCCGAGTGCCGCTTTCAACTGTGGCCACTTGTCCCAGCTGGCGCCTGGTCGGCCGGAGGCGTCGGACAGAAAGCGGGGAACATCGTGGTTGTCGATGAACAAGCCGTTGGTGAATTTGTTTTGATAACGCCAATCGTCTGCATAGCGGTCCCGGATCTGATACATCGACTGATCGTGCCCAAAGACGTTTTTGATCGTGTAATACAAGGGGAAATCCAGTACGGCGTCCAGATAATTGGTGTAATCTGCAACATAAGCGGGATCTCCGCTGTACACCTCACCAATGGAGAATGTGTTGGCGGCGGCGTCAAAATCGCGCCAGAACCACTTGGGAACGTGTTTCACCGTGTCGACGCGCAAACCGTCCACGCCTGTGGTCTGTACCAACCAGCTGATCCAGTTTTTCAACTCGGCTGCTGTGGCTGGATTCTCCTGGTTCAGATCGTCCAAACCCGCGACGTCCCCGTTTTCCACCCACCATTGATCATTCCAGTTTTGCACATCGCCATTGTGGTGATACCAATCGTATTTATCAAACGGCGGAGCCGCATAGCTGCCGGGTTGGAAATCGCCCGTGTGGTTGGCCACCACGTCCAACATGACGGAAATCCCCTTGCTGTGAGCGCTCTGCACTAACTCCTGCAGTTTAGCCAATGATCCCAGATGACCATCAATACTGTAAAAGTCGTAGGTCCAATAGCCGTGGTAAGCGTTTACGCTTTTCTGCATGGTAACCGGTGTGATCCAAATCGCGTTGAATCCCATTCCCTTGATGTAATCTAACTGATTGATGATCCCTTGGAAGTCACCGCCATGCCATTTGCGCGGGTCGGATCTGTCCGAGACGAATCCCCCGTAATTGTTATTGGTGGGATCACCGTCGGAAAACCGGTCCGTCATGATGAAGTAGATGCTTTTCTTTTGCCAGTCCGTGGGTGTCAATGCCTGGGCGGGAGGGATGGAACCTGTCCACTTGTGCAATCGTTTTCCCATCATAAAGACAACCGGCACCGAAATTCGGCACCGGTTGATCAATCAATGATAGGACTGTTCCGAAGCAGTTTTTTTACGGTTAGGGAAATACCACGGATAAGCGAGAGTATAGTCACTCCATCTAAATGCCAGCGATGCGCTGACGATGCCCAGGATGACGCCGGCCAGCAAATCCATGATCCAGTGGATACCCAGATACAAAATGGAAAATAGAATGACGGCGGCCGATACGATCGTCAATCGGGCGAACCGGCGATTTTTGGACTGATACGCGATCATGGCCATCATCACCGAGATGGACGTATGCAGACTGGGAAAGGAGTTGTCCAATCCGGAAAAATGACGGTATTGTTCCTCAAAGGCCGGATAGACGTCCGGAACCAGGAATCGTACGGCCGGATGCATGTGCCATGTCTCTTCCACCGGGATGAACAGGAAAAATGGGATCGCGAGAAAATAATTGAGTGAAATTGCATACAAAAACGCATACAACGAACGAAAGTCCTTTTCGCTGTGGTAGATGGCCAATGAAGCGACCATCATCGCCGCGAATACGATTACGTAGAAATAGGTGGTGACATACGTGAGCGGCCTGGAAGCCAATGTTTGTTGAATCAAGGGCGTCACATGGCCTTCGAAGGCATAAATGTACGGAGTGAAATCGATTTTTTGTTGAATGTGCGGTTCGATCAACAACTCCAGCTTATTGAGCAGCAATATACTGAGTGCCCCTGCAAACAGGATCAACAGGCGCCTCTGTCGAAAGAGATCGACGACAAAGCCGTGCAGCGCGGAGAAAGGATTGGAACGCAAACACCAGCCGATGATGAGGAAGATGGATGCAAACCAGGTTACGATGATGGTTTCGACTGATTGAAACACCGATTCCCCTCCTTTGTTGAAAAAAGGAAAGCTCCGGCATCGTTCAAACCGAAGCGATAGGCCTTTGTATTTATTCCCCGCGTGACCGCACTTGAAACCGGTTGTTCCTGATTTTGTCATCTGCTGGAGTTGACACCGACCATACCGCCCAATGCACTTAATCCGAACGCAGCTCCGGCGAACAAAAACGGTTGAAGACGCATGGCGGTATCAAAAGCGAGAAATGCGAGCATCCAAACGATCAGTGCATATAACAAACCGGCCATTCCCCCGTACAACCAACCTTTCCGCCTGCTTTTCCTTCCCGAAAGCCAGCCGCCGCCGATCAGGGCGATCCCATTGATGCCGTATGTGAACAACGGCAGGGAAGATTCTTGTACAGATGTCCAGCGCAACAAAAACGTGACCAATACAGATCCGGCGATCACCACGGCCCAGATCAAAAGCAACCCTGCCAACAGGGGGGAGCGCAGACGAAATTTGGATGAATGATCCACCATGGGCGTTTTCATGGCCATCCTCCCGATTGTTCGATTTTGTACATGGGTATGAACTTTTCCATTGTTTTATGATCGTGCGGTCATCATAAATCTCATGATACTGGACGAAACTAGAGGGTAAAGCGCTGTGGGCGAATATGGATCAGACACGCCCTGGAAGGCCCTATCAGGCCCCATGATAAAAGGATACAGAACCTCATCGAGATGTAAATCGGGAGAAAGGGGGCGCGGCTGTGGAAATGTGGTCACTGTTTCTTCGTTCCTTATTTGCCTATTTATTGGTGTTGTTGGTGATGCGGTTGATGGGCAAGCGGGAAATCGGCAAACTATCCGTTTTCGATTTGGCCGTGTTCATCATGATTGCCGACTTGGCCGTCATCTTCATTGAAGATACCCGTGTGCCGTTGGTGAAAGGCATTATTCCGATCATGACCATGTTGTTGGGACAACTGACGCTTTCTTATCTTTCATTGAAAAATAGCCGCCTGCGTCACTTGGTGGACGGCCAACCCTCCATCCTGATCAAAAACGGCAAGATCATGGAGGAGGAAATGGTTAAACAGCGATACAACTTGGACGATCTCATGACACAGTTGCGGGAGAAAGACATATCCAACATCGCCGACGTGGAATTTGCGATTCTGGAGACTTCGGGGAAATTGAGCGTGATCCCGCGCACATCGGTGGAAAAAAGAGTTGAAAGGGACGATCCCAACGAAATTGCGGGGTTTCGTCCGTTTATGCTGCCGGTGACGTTGATTGTAGATGGCAAGGTACAGGAAGAGGGATTGAACCGAATCGGACAAAACCGATTTTGGTTAAAAAACCAGATTCAACAATACGGGTACAAGGACTTTAAAGAGGTTTTCTTCGCCAGCATCGATCACCGAGGACGTCTCTATATTGATCCCAAACAAGATTAACGTGGCAAAAGTCGGTTCATCCATTTGCCGATCACCGGCAAGTGCCGGGCATCTTCTTTGCGAATGAGCGAAAACAGGATCAGGAGTGCACCATACATCCCGGCACTCACCCCGAATGTGGACAACATCCGCAGCCACAACGCACCGGTACTGTGGTTCAGCCACAGGAGCGACGTCGCTGCCATCCCGGCGACGCAGACGGTCAGCTTGATCCAGTCCCTCAGATGAACAGTGAACGGGATATGGCGCATGATACTTATGAGATGGAGCGCTGTAACGATGACGATCCCGCAATTGATGGCCAGTGCCACCCCGTCGATCCCGAGGGACGGACGGGAGGCGAACAGAAAAATCAACCCTGTTTTGATCAACGATCCGAAAATGGAATTGCGCATGGCCTCATTCGCTTTATCCAACCCTTGCAGAACTGCCGCCAACGGTCCCTGGAGGTACAGGAAGACAGCGAAGGGGGCCAGAATCTGCATCAAGCGGGCCACCTCCGTGTTGTGGTAAACCAAAAGTGTCAAAGGCTCGGCCAGTACGAACATCCACACTGCACACGGAGCGCCGACGATCATAGACAACCGAACCGCCTGGCGCAGGCGATGTTCGACCAAACGGCCCTGTCCCCGTGCCGCCGCTTCGGATACAGCTGGGACGAGTGAGACGGACAACGCATATGTGATGAACGCTGGAAAATAGACCAACGGAATGGCCATTCCCTCCAATTGCCCATATAATGCCGTCGCTGTTGTGGTGGCAATGCCGGCGATAGCCAGGCTCTGGGAAACGACGATCGGTTCCACCGCATAGGAAAGCGAACCGAACGTTCTGCTGGCGGTAACAGGTAAGGCCAACCGACTCAGCCGACTCAAGGTGCCGACGCGGTCCTTCCGTCCGATCCTCATGCGAAGCGGCGGTCTCCGGGGGTCATTGCGAAATGCGCGCAATAACACGAACAAACCCGCACCTTCTCCCACCACCATGCCGATCATGGCGCCTGCCGATGCGTATTCCACCCCATAGGGCAACAAAAATTGGGCCAACAGGAGAATCGTGATGATCCGAACGATCTGCTCGACGATTTGGGCGGCGGCATACGGATTCATCTGTTGGCGTCCCTGAAAATAGCCACGAAAAATGGAGGCGATCGCCACGATGGGGATGACGGGAGCGATACCGGTCAAAGCATAGACGGCTCTCTCGTCCGTCAAGAGATGAGAAGCGATCCACGGCGCAAACAAAACCGTCAGTCCCGTTAACACCATACTGGTTACGATGACGATGCTCAGCGATACCCTGAGGATGAAACGGATGCGTTCTTCATCGCCGGTGGCTTCAGCTTCCGAGACCAGCTTAGAGATAGCCACTGGCAATCCCGCAGTTGCGAGGACAATGACGAACAGCAGGATCGGGAACGCCATCTGAAACAAACCCATGCCTTCGTCACCGATGATACGGGACAATGCAATACGGTAGACAAATCCGAGGATTTTCGTAATAAACCCCGCACCGACCAAGATCAGGGTGCCGTGCAAAAATGACTGCTTGGTCACCTGTGGTCCCCGCTTTCTTTAGGATGTGTCTGATCGATGAAATCAGACACGCTTTTTTCCATACAAGCCTATGCCCTTGTCCAAACGGTTCATGACTAAAAATCGTCAGTTGATTTTCCGGCAGGATTTTGATAAAACGGGATCGAATCACCCAGTTGGATGGGCCTTCGATTGCACTTGTGGAAGGAGGTCTGCGTCAATATGCGGCAATCTTTGAAACCGG
Source organism: Polycladomyces subterraneus (assembly GCF_030433435.1). Taxonomy (NCBI): domain Bacteria; kingdom Bacillati; phylum Bacillota; class Bacilli; order Caryophanales; family Thermoactinomycetaceae; genus Polycladomyces; species Polycladomyces subterraneus. The sequence goes on along the minus strand of NZ_JANRHH010000052.1, from coordinate 52,481 downwards.
TGAGCCGGAAAGCCAAGTCCTCCGTTGAGCTGTTGAGCGAATCCGAGCTGATGCAGTGCATCGAGGATTTGTGCAACAGCAAAGCCGAAGAATTTCGGATGTACGGATACGAAAATGTGACTGGTGAACAGGTGTGGGCCTGCGTTTCCGAGAATTATCGGCGTGGGTGGCCACGCTTGAACCGCCTGGTGAACGACATTTTGTCCCTGAAAGCCACCCGTTTCATGAACTGGCTGATGATCAGCGTCTACAAAAACGATTCGGAAGAACCATTGAAGAGAAAAAGCTGATGGAGGGAAAACGGGGCCATCGGTATTGCACCGGTGGCCTTTCCCGCGTTGTCTGTGGCAAAATTGACATGGCCCGATCCAGTTGGGATAATGGGAATAGTTGTCTGGGCAAACGAAGGAGGATCGAATGTATGAGGGTTCGCTGGGGTCAACTCGTTTGGTTTTCCCTCTTGGTGATCGCCGTCTTGGCGACAGTGGCGCTGACCACGAAAGACGTTGTCAAACGGATCACGTTGGGACTGGATTTGAGAGGCGGTTTCGAAGTCTTGTACGTAGCGAAGCCCCACGATAAAGAACAAAAGATCACCCCGAAAACGTTGGCAAGCGCGGCGGAAGCCCTGCGGAACCGGATCGATGTGCTGGGCGTGACCGAGCCTGACATCACCATCGAAGGAAGCAACCGGATTCGCGTGCAGTTGGCTGGGGTGAAGGATAAGGAAAAGGCACGGGAAATCCTGGGCAAACCGGCCCGTCTCACATTCCGGGATCCTACCGGAAAGAAGGTGCTGCTGGATGGAAGTGACTTGAAGGAAGGCGGTGCTTCGCAGGATTATGACCAGAGTGGAAGACCCGCCGTATCGCTGCAACTGAAGAATCCGCAGCAGTTTTATGATTTGACACGGAAGTATGTCGGACAACCCATGCCGATCTATTTGGACAACCAACGGCTGGACGCACCGGTGATCAACGAGCCGATTCCCAACGGCAAAGCGATCATCACGGGGAACTTTACGGCTGAGTCGGCCAAAACACTGGCCAACTTGCTCAATGCCGGTTCGCTGCCGGTCGACTTGCAAGAAATACAAAGCTACTCCGTTGACGCCAGTCTCGGACAGGATTCGCTGATGAAAAGCCTGCGCGCAGGCTTGATCGCACTGGTGATGATTTTCGTTTTCGTGATCGGTTATTATCGTTTGCCGGGGTTGATCGCCGCTGTGACGCTGGTGGCGTATTCCTATCTGGTATTGTTGACTTTCTCATTGTTGCACGTCACGTTGACGTTGCCGGGCATTGCCGCTTACATACTCGGGATCGGGATGGCGGTAGACGCCAACATCATCATGTATGAACGGATCAAGGAAGAAATGCGTCGGGGTAAAAGCATTCCTGCCGCCGTGCGTTCCGGTTCCCGCCGATCGTTCCTCACCATCTTTGACGCCAACATCACAACCGTGTTGGCGGCTGCGGTGCTATTCTACTTTGGAACTGCCGGCGTGAAGGGATTTGCAGTCTCGCTGATTGTCAGCATCGCCGTCAGCTTCCTCACCGCGGTGGCGTTGGCACGGATTCTCATGAACCTGTTGTTGAAGGCCAATGTACTGAAAAGCCCGGCGTTGTTTGGTGTGAAGGAGAGTGAGATCGGTGAACTATAAACTGGACTTCGTCGGACGTCGCAAATGGTTTTATCTCTTCTCCGGTGCGCTGTTGTTGCTGGGCTTGGTATCGTTCTTGGTGCAGGGACTCAACCTCGGGATCGACTTCAAGTCCGGAACCCGGGTGGATGTTCAAATCGGTCATCCTTACAATTTGGAGGAAGCCAAAAAGGTGTTGACCGGATTGGGTTACAAAGACGCCAATGTGCGGACAGCCGGCAACAACAAAGAAATACTGGTGTTTCGCACCAATGAGGTGCTTTCTCCCGACAAGGTGGCGAAGATTCGTACGGCGTTCCAACAGAAGTACGGCAAAAAAGTGGGGACATCGGAGCAAAAGGTGGACCCGATCATTGGGCAGGAACTGGTTCGAAATGCGATCATCTCGGTGGCGATCGCGTCGATCGGGATCATTTTGTACTTGACGATGCGGTTTGAATACCGGTTTGCCGTTTCCGCCGTGGTGGCGCTATTGCACGACGTTTTGATCGTTATCGGGCTGTTCTCACTGTTTCAGTGGGAAGTGGATCTGGTATTCGTGGCCGCCATTCTCACCATCGTCGGGTATTCGGTCAACGACACGATCGTGATTTTCGACCGGATTCGCGAAAACGTGGAATTGCACAAACCCAAAAAGTTCGAAGATCTGGCCCGCGTGGTAAACGAGAGTATTCACCAAACCCTGGTTCGTTCGATTAACACGGTGTTGACCGTGGTGTTCGGTGCCGCCACCCTGCTGTTGTTTGGCGGGGAAAGTATTTTCTACTTCTCACTGGCGTTGTTGCTGGGGCTGTTTTTCGGCGCGTACTCATCGATTTTCATCGCCAGCCAACTCTGGCTCGATTGGAAATGGCGCTCGATGAATCGGGCCAACCCGGCTTCCGAATAAGAATGAAAGGAATCACATAAACTTCCATTGGCCGCGGTTTTCCGCGGCCATATCTTTCGGAGGTTTCCACCATGAGATCGGATCAATTTCGTCAAGCAGAAAAAGGAGCTTGGATCGGCATCATCGGCAACACGCTGTTGGCTATCTTCAAAGGGATCATCGGTGTGGTGGCTCACAGTCAGGCCTTGATCGCCGATGCTGTCCATTCAGCCTCCGACGTGGCCGGTTCCCTCGCCGTGCTGATCGGGGTGCGGGCCGCGCAGATGCCGCCGGATGAAGATCATCCTTACGGCCACGGTAAAGCCGAATCCATCGCTGCGATTATCGTGGCGGTGTTGCTGGGCGTAGTGGGATTTCAGATGGTGTATGACTCGTTTGAATCGCTGTTTGTACCTGCTCGGGCGCCTGGATGGTGGGCTGCTGTTGCCGCAGTGGTTTCCATGGTCGTCAAGGAATGGATGTTTCGCTACAAGTACCGGTTGGGCAAACGGATCGGTTCGCAGGCTTTGATCGTTAACGCGTGGGAACATCGTTCTGACGTGTTTTCCTCATTTGCCGCCCTGCTCGGAATCGGTGGCGCGATCCTGGGAGCTCGTCTGGGTGTATCCCCATTGGTTTATTTGGATGCAGTTGCAGGCATCTTCGTATCCATTCTGGTTTTACTGATGGCTTACAAGTTGGCGAAAGAGTCGATTCACACTACGATGGACCACGTTTTGCATGAGGAGGATGCCGCGGAGTTGGTGGAGGCGGCTTCTTCCGTATCTGGTGTGACACGGGTGGACGAGTTGCGTGCCAGAGAGCACGGACACTACGTCATCGTGGACGTGAAAATCGCGGTAGATCCCCAGATCACGGTGGAAGAGGGGCATCAAATCGGCAAACGGGTCAAGCACACGCTGATGGAACGTTTTGATTTTGTTTCCGACGTACTCGTACATGTCAATCCCTATTCCGAAGAAGAAAAGGAGACATGACTTCGGTGGGGGTGTGCTATAATGGAAGCGCAAAGCGAGGTGATCCTGATTCCATGCTGCGCCCGAAAACACGCTGGCTGACCGTGGAGGCGGATCAGGCCAGCTGTTCTGCCTTGGCGGACTCGCTTGGAGTCCATCCGGTCGTCGCGCGTCTCTTGGTCAATCGGGGATTGACCGAGGTGGAATCTGCGCGGCGGTTTTTACGTGCGGACGCTTCCGATTTGCATGATCCCTTTTTAATGGACGGGATGGAAGAAGCGGTGGACCGCATCCGAACGGCACTGAAACGAAACGAGAAAATCTTGGTATACGGTGATTACGACGCGGACGGTGTATCCAGTACCGCCTTGATGATGACGGTATTTCGGCGTCTGGGAGCTGATGCGCACTATTACATACCCAACCGTTTCCGCGAAGGATATGGGTTGAACAAGGAAGCGTTGGCCAAAGCCAAAGCGGATGGAGTCGATTTGGTCATTACGGTCGATACTGGTATCAGTGCGGTAGAAGAAGCCGCATATGCCAGAGAGTTGGGATTGGATCTCATTATTACGGACCATCACGAACCTCCGGATGCGATCCCCGAATCATTGGCGGTGATCAATCCGAAAAAGCCGAACTGCCCGTATCCATTCGATATGTTGGCCGGAGTGGGCGTGGCGTTCAAGCTGGTCCAGGCGCTGCTGGGAGAAGTGCCGGAAGAAGTGTGGGAATTGGCAGCACTGGGCACAATTGCGGACCTCGTCCCATTGGTAGACGAAAACAGAATCATCGCCGTCGGCGGATTGCGTAGAATGAACCAGCGGAGACACGTTGGCCTGCGAGCGTTGATGGATGTCTCCGGGATCCGTGGCGAGGTGGGATCGGGTCATGTCGGATTTTCGCTTGGTCCGAGAATCAATGCAAGTGGACGTCTGGACAGTGCGGTGCATGCGGTGGAACTGTTGTTGACGCAAGACGATGAAACCGCTTATATGCTGGCAAATCAACTGGATCAGATGAACCGGGAACGACAGCAACTGGTGGAGGAGATCTTTGAGGAAGCGCGGGCGATGGTGGAAGCGGACCCTGATGCACACCGTCGGTTCATCGTGGTTGCTTCACCCGGATGGAATGTCGGCGTCATAGGCATCGTTGCGTCCCGGTTGGTGGAACGCTATTACCGGCCCACCATCGTGCTCGGCATCGATGAGGAGACGGGGATGGCCAAAGGTTCGGCACGCAGTATCGAAGGGCTGGACATGTACCGGGCCCTGTCGGAGTGTGCTGATCTGCTGCCTCATTTCGGCGGCCACAAAATGGCGGCGGGTATGACGCTACCGGCACAGGACGTCCCGGAATTGCACCGACGTCTGGACCGTCTCGTTGCCGAATGGTTGACCGAGGAGGATTATATTCCGGTTTCCCGGGTGGAATCCGAGCTGACGCCGGATCAGGTGAGTGTGGAATTGATCGAACAATTGGAGCATCTCGCACCTTATGGCGTGGGGAATCCTACTCCGCGGTTTCGTGTCACGGGAGCGGGTTTGTCCCAAATCCAACTTATGGGAGCGGACCGCAATCACGTGAAATTGATTTTATCGGACGGAAACGGTACATTGGATGCGGTGGGATTCCGTATGAAAGAGTTGGCCGAGGAAGTCACCCCGCACGCCCGGATCGAGGTGTTGGGAGAACTGCAGATCAACGAGTGGAACAACAAACGAATCCCCCAGTTGTTAATTCGTGATGTACACGTTCCACACGTCCAGATCTTCGATTGGCGGGGAAACGGAGACAAACGGGATCGGCTGAACCGGTTGCTTGCGGATCCGTACACTTTAATGCTGACTTCCGCTCCTGAAAAGGTTGCGGATCGGGATCAACCATCGGCTTGGTCGGTGTCCTGGAAAGAGTGGGAGAAGGAAGCGCAGACGGCACCGGATCGTTGGTCCGAACTCCGCAGGTTGGTGTTGTTGGAACCCCCTCCCAGCTTGCAGACGTGGGAACGGCTCGTCCACACGCTTTCGCATGTAGAACGTTTTTATTTTGCGTTCGGCGATGCCGAGATGGATGATGTGCTGTTGAAAACCCCAGACAGAGAAGGGTTCAAACAATTGTACGGTTGGTTGCTGCGCGTACAGTCGGTTCGTTTGCCGCGGGATTTACAACGTCTGCAAAAACTGACCGGGCTTTCCAGGAGAATGATCTCCTTTATGTTGCGTGTGTTTGAGGAGCTGGAATTTGTGGATGCCAGCGGAGATCATCTTCGGGTCGTGCCGCAACCGGCCAAGCGACCGCTCCATACCTCCGCTTCCTATCGGAGGCAGATCGAGAAGGAGCGTGTCATGCGCCAACTCGTGTATTCTTCCTACCGTGAATTATGCCATTATGTATTCGATCTTCTGGGATTGGACTTGAAAATAGGAGGAGACGAACATGGATTTCAAAGAAAAGATTCGCGTGATTCCCGACTTCCCGCAACCGGGCATTCGGTTTAAGGACATCACCACGCTGTTAAAGGAAGGTCCGGCTTACCGCGCAGCCATCGACACCATGGTGGAACGTCTGAAGGACAAGCAAATCGACTTGATCGTCGGACCGGAAGCACGGGGATTCGTCGTCGGCGCGCCGTTGGCCTACGCATTGGGGGCAGGATTCGTCCCCGTACGCAAAGCGGGCAAATTGCCGGGGGAAACGATCGAGACTGAGTACAGTCTGGAATACGGGAAAGACAAACTGGCCATCCACCGCGACGCGATCCAGCCGGGACAACGCGTTCTGGTTGCGGATGACCTCTTGGCTACGGGCGGTACGATCAGTGCCACGATCAACCTAGTTCGACAACTGCAGGGCGAACTGGTGGGCGCTGCTTTCTTCATTGAACTGACCTACCTCAACGGTCGCGAAAAATTGCAGGGCATCGACGTGTTCTCCTTGGTTCAGTATTGAGTTGTCAATCGTTTGGCACCGGAATTTTCCGGTGCTTTTTTTATGCAACAGCCCATACACATGACAACAAAAAGGACAGGTCAAGGAGCGGAAAGTGATGGGCAATCGTCGCCGAATTCGGCTGGAAGACCTCGCGGGATGGGGATTCATCCTGCCGCTGATGACGGGATTGTTGCTGTTTAGGCTGTATCCGTTGGTGGAATCCCTGCGGCTTAGTTTTTATCATACCAACGGGGTGATGGAAACGTGGGCGGGATGGGACAATTACCGTTACCTGCTGCGGGACGAAGATTTCTGGGAAGCACTGCGCAATACCCTGGTTCTGGGCGGAATCGGCATGGCGATCAGCATCCCCGGTTCATTGGTATTGGCGACATGGATTCATTCGGCCCGATGGGGCCGCACCTTTTTCCGTGCAGTCTATTTCCTGCCCAACATCACCTCGATGGTGGCGGTGGCGGTCGTCTTTCAGTTTCTCTTCTATCCCACCGATCAGGGGTTGATCAATTATGTACTGACGGGGTGGGGGGTTCCGGCGCAGGGGTGGTTTGCCGATCCGGATACATCCAAACTGGCGGTGGCATTGATGGGCGTATGGCATGGGATCGGATATTCCATCCTGATCGTGCTCGCCGGCCTTCAGTCAGTGCCTAGCGAGTTGTATGAAGCGGCGGCGATCGATGGTGCCGGACCGATTCGACGATGGTGGCACGTAACGCTGCCGGGGGTCCGCCCGATTCTCGTTTTTTTGTTGATCACCGGCATAATCAGCGCCATGCGGCGGTTCAACGACGTATGGATGATCGGCGGCGAGGCGGGCAACCCCGGGGGCAGTTTGTCCACGTTGATGCTGTACATCTATCGTGTCGGATTTCACAGCTTTGAGCTGGGCAAGGCTTCAGCCGCTGCGTATTTGCTGTTTGTCGTGGTCTTTTTGCTCACGTTGGCCCATTTTCGCCTGATCCAGTTTCAACGGCGTGAATGAAAAAATGGCGATTCCAGCCAACAAAAAATAGATGGCCATGAGAGAAGAGAGCAAGCGATTGCGATTCACCATGTTCGTCTAACCGACCGAAGTCCTGCATCCAAGTACTGTTCACCAGTATCGGCCTCAACAACTGGCTTCTTCTTTATCACTTCCTCCGCTATTCGTCAAGACAGGTATAGACAAAGCGCCCTCCAAAAAATTTTTTCTCAGGTGTGATCTAATTCACACCTTTTTCATGTAGCTATAAATATAATAGTAAATTGAATATAGTAAGAAACTGAGGAGGATGCATCATGTCACAATCGAGAACAGAGTGGGGCTTGTTGCTGGGCCGAATCATTTTGGGCATCATTATGCTGGCACATGGATTGCAAAAAATGTCCGCATTGGGTCAAGTGGCGAAGATGTTTGCCGGTCAAATGGGCTTGCCAGGACCGTTGGCATATGTCGTGGCTGTGGTGGAGACTGTAGCCGGGTTGCTGTTGATCTTGGGATTGTGGGTGGAAATCGCTGCCGTGGCAGTAGGATTGGTGATGGTGGGGGCGATCGCCACAGTCAAGTGGAAAGCAGGCTTTTTCGGTGGATATGAACTGGATCTGGCATTGTTGGGATTCAGTCTGGTGTTGACGCTGAGCGGCAGCCGGAAATGGGCATTGTCCGGGCTGTGGTCGAAAAAGGTATCATCGGATACGGATACTCCGATCGCGGGCTGACATAGATTTCGGTGCTTACCTTGTCATAATGAAAGAGGAAGCCGGCTCACAGCCACTCGGAGGCGGAAGCCGACTTCTCCTGGAAATCGTCATCGGTCTCCGGTTCCTCAAGGAACCGGTTTTTTCGTTTAACCAGCCACGCGCTTGCTGGTCATGTGGCGTTCCACAAAATCGAACTGCGCTGGAACCGAATGATAGCCCAACGCAAATTCGCCTCGTTTGGGATTCCACGCTTTGTACACGTTAAGGGCCCGTTTCAGGATTTTGCGGTCTTGGCGGTGGGTCAGCCCGATGATCGGCCAATGGTTGTGATCATATTTCAACCGGGTGGCGACGGATGCGTAATTCACCTTGTTCCTCACTATTCCTTCCGCGTACAGCTCATCCAGTACCCGTCCCAGCATCGCGTGGTCGGGATGAACATCCCAAGCGGACATCGTTTTGAGTGTGGCGCCCGGGTATCGATGGATCCAGTCAAGCATAATCCGTTTCACCGCCGCGTGCGTGAAATGATCGTTGGGCAAATGGTAGACGGCCAAGTGTGAATACGGTACACCCAGCGCCAGAGATGCGCGGATAAACTCTTGAATGCGCGCTTTTCCGAATGCCGCCACCGTCATATACGGATATCCTTCTGCAACGGGATTGTGATATCGGTGGTGAATTTTGCACCACACACGTCGACCCGTCCGTGACGACCGGACGGACTGCCGATCATACCGCCCGTTGATCACTTCCCGGGAAATGGAATGTTCCCCCGCCGACATCAACACCAAATACACCTGTTTGCCTGCAGACAAATCATTTCTGATGGGAACCCCGAAGGTCAGGACTTCGTCGTCGGGATGCGGGTCAAAGTAGATCACCGTGTTACTGAAATGATTTGACATGAGGGACGCGACCTGTTTGGGAGTCGACGATTGTGGCCGGATTGTCCGGGTCATGCGGTGAAGCACCACAGGATGGGGCATGGTCGCACCGAATGCAGCATGGGAATTGGAGCAACCCGACAGCAGCAAAGCGAGGCCAGTTGCTAGGGCGACTATGACAGAAAACCAGTGTGCGTTTTTTTTGGTCATGACGCTTCCCCTCTCCAACGAACAAGCATCTCCCAAAATCACCATAAAAAGAAAATCTTAAAATGAAGTGAGAAATGAAAGATTGTCACCAAACCGCCAAAGTTGGGGCCCTGAGGGATGCGGCAGGTACATATCCCCGGCGGAAAGTCCATACAATGGACCAGGGCAGTTTGGTCAATCCATCGCCGCAACGTTATCCCGTGCAGATTCATCAGCGTGTGATTCTGGTGCTTGCCATTCTCTCTGCGGTGAAGCGGACCATTCATCAGACAGCCCTCACTACGTTAATGGAAAGGAGGAGTCGAATGTTCCGTCAAGCTACTTGGGGTCAATGGTGCATCATGGTGTTGCTGTCGATCGGAGCGGCGATCATGCTGATTCCGTTCCTGTGGATGGTATCTACCAGCCTGGACGGTCAGGCGATGACGCAGGTGCCGTTTCCGCCGCGATTGATTCCCAAGGAGCCGACTTGGAAAAGCTATGTCATTCCGTTTGCCAATGTACCGCTGGCCCGCTATTTTTTCAATTCCTTTCTTATCGCATTGTGTGAAGTGTCGGTTTCCGTCCTGTCGGCGTTGATGGCGGGATATGCATTTTCCCTGCTGCGGTTTCGCGGAGCGAGAGGATTGTTTCTGCTCGCACTGGGGACGTTGATGATCCCACCGGAAGTGGCGATGATCCCGTCGTTTCTGCTGCTGAATGAATGGGGGATGACCAATTCATTGTGGGCTTTTATACTCCCGTCATTGGCGGCGGTGATCGGCACGTTTTTGGTCAAGCAGTACATGGATACGTTGCCTCCGGAACTTCGTGATGCGGCCAAAATGGATGGTGCATCCGAGTGGGCCATTTTCTGGCGCATCTATGTTCCGCTGTCCGGACCGGTGATCGCCACACTGGTGATCCTGCAGTTTTTGTGGTCGTGGAACGATGTGTTATGGCCTTTGTTGATGCTGAGTCGTCCTGACTGGTACACCGTACAGATCGGGGTGGCGATGTTCGTGCATGACAGCGGTCAGCGGATTTTTCCCGCCATCCACATGGCGGTGGCGGTGCTCAGTCTGTTGCCGGTACTGATCTTGTATTTGCTGTTACAGCGACATGTGGTGCAAAGTATCGCTTATTCCGGGATCAAGCAATGAGGAGGATGCAGGGTGAGACGGCAACGTTGGTTACTCTGTGGGTGGCTTGTTGTGCTGTTGACGGTGATGACGGCTTGCTCAGGCTCCCAAGACTGGAAAGTAAGCGGTAATCCGGCTCAATTGGAGGGCAAAGTGGTGGTCAACACCATTGACTTCAAAATCGACGATTACACTGACCCGGTGACAGGATCCAAAATGCCGGGACTGAAGACCGCCATGAAACCCTTCTTGAAGCAACACCCGCACTTGCAAGTGGAATTCATCAACATACCGTGGCAGGATTACAACACCAAACAGCAAACCATGCTGTTGAGCGGACAAGCGGATGTGTTCTACTTACCGCAGTTTCGCGCTTTTTATGAACAGGGATTGATTCGCCCGATCGATGATTTACTCCGGCAAGATCCCACGCTAAAGATTTCCTCGCGGTATCAGCGGGCAGTTTTGCCACTGATCAAAGACCGGACGGGACAACATACATTGGGCTTGCCGTCCGGGGCGTTCTCCCGCTTGATCACGGTGGACAATCAACTGTTTCGCGATTGGGGGGTCAAACCGCTGTCGGCCCGTCCCACACCTGAAGAAGTATTGGCAAAAGCGAAGCGCATGACGGGGAAAGATCCACGAACGGGTGAACAAACCTACGGCCTCTACTGGGATGGCGTATGGCGTACCTCCACGCTATTGGAAAGTCTGATCAGCTATTACGGAGGAAGAAACGAGGTGGTCACCGGCGATGTTTCCCGGCCGCGTACGTTGAAGTTTCATTTTCATCATCCCGCATTCGTTAAAAGCGTGCAGTGGATGATGGCGGCCACCCCCTATGTGCATCCCGGATTTTTGGTGAGCCAGGGACAGGAAAACCTGTTCACTGATCGGAACCAGCATGCGATCGTGCTGGAAAACCCCAACATGGAAGTGCCGTGGAAACAATATGTCGGGAAAAAGGACGACCGTTTGTTGCATCGTTTCTCCCTACGCGTCAACTTTAAAGGTCCGGACGGTTTGGGTTCGCCGATCAGTACGACACCTTGGTGCATCTCCGCCAAAACACAAAACCCAGCAGCGGCATGGGAAGTGGCCAAATTCCTCGCTGGCCCCCAAGTCCAGCAGTTCAAATACGAAAACGAAATGGTTCCGCCCAGCGTTCAGCCCTTTGATTTCCAAAGAAAAGACGATCCCTATGTGCCCGTCTACGTTCAAAATGCCAAAACCAATACCACTACCCCGTGGCTGATGGATATGCCATATCAAAAAACGATCCTGGTTCCCTGGGTGAGCAAAGTGCTGTCTCAGGTTCAGCAAGGTAAACGAGTAGATCTGGACAAAGAGATTGACCAATTGCAACAGCGAATGGAACAATGGACCGAGGAACAGGGGCATTGACAGCGTGGCTTCGGCGAGCAAACGTTCAAAGGCCGCTCGCGGGAAAATAGAGCTCGCAGGCTTTGTCAACAGCCTGACCAAACGGATGCAGATTGGCTTTTTTCTGCCCCGTCCTCCGAAGTGACGATCGCGTTCCCATGCCGTACAATGGAACCAACACGTTCGACAAAAAGAGGCGATATCATATGAATCAACAACCTGTCGTACTCTCTGTCGTCGGGTATTCAAAATCCGGCAAAACCACACTGATCACTCGTCTAATTGAGCGATTGTGCCAACGCGGATGGAAAGTGGGGACGATCAAGCACCACGGCAAAACGATGGAATGGGACCAGCCGGGCAAGGACACATGGCGGCATCGAGAGGCTGGGGCGGAAATCGTGACGATCACCGCGTCCAATCAGACGGCGGTGTGTTTCCCGCGGACATTGGAGGTAGAAGAGCTGTTGCCCTTTTACTCTGCGTGTGATCTCGTGCTGGTGGAAGGGTTCAAGCGGGCGGGTTGGCCCAAATGGGTCATCCTTCGCCGGGGGGAAGATCTCCCGCTGTTGCGGGAGCTGCCCAACATCCAGGCGGTGGTCAGCTGGTTTCCGATCGAGGACTGTCCGTATCCGCTATACGCCATCGACGATGTGGACGGAATGGAAGCAGCTTTGATCCGGTGGTTGAATGAAGAGAAGTGATCCATCATCCCTCCCTTGTGGAAGGGATTTTTTTCATTTTTTTCAAAAAATCAAAAGGTGTTTTTTCGCACCAGACAGAAAATAGATTTCTGAAAACTCAATCAGGGAGGTATGGTGGTGAAGCGTTTCCGATGGTGGGTGGCGCTCGTTGTTTTGGCCGTTGGACTAGGTGTGGCGGTACCGCAGGGAGATGCGTCTGGTCTGGCCGGCTTGTCTGCAGAACAGTGGAAGGATGTGGAACAGGCCAAGGCAAAGACGGAGAGGGAGTTGAGTCATCCGTCCAAGGTATTTGATGTCCAAAAAGTGCGGGAGGAAGCACGGAGAAGGGGCTTGGATTCGAACAAAGTACTTCAGCGTCAGCAGATGGGTGCGATGGCAGGCGCGGTGGGAACCTATGGTGACATCCTGGTGACTCTGGACGGTACCAGCTCCAGTTCCTCGGCCTGGGCTGGCGGTCACGCAGGCGTGGTGTCGGATGTCCCCGGCTATGTGGTGGAGAGCTTCGGCAACAAGGGTGACCTGAACGGCGTTCGTCACTGGCCCAACGACTGGGCGACCCGGTACAACAATGTGCGGGGATTGTGGGTGTCCGGAGCGTATGATTCTAATTACGCCTATTCCGCCTCCTATTCCCGAAACCAAATCGGTCTTCCGTACAACTACAACTTTTTCAACGTCACCACCACCAGCTCGTTCTACTGCTCGCAGCTGGTCTGGCGCTCCTGGTACAACCAGGGATGGGACCTCAATGACGGCGGTGCGGTCTGGCCGGTGGATCTGCTTGAAAGCCCTTATACCATCGTCTTCTACAGCCAGGGATAAGATCGGAAGCAATTCATTTCCGGTTCGGGCACGACACGGCCATAGCGGTCATGGTCAGATGAGAGAAATGCCATGCAGATTCAGCGGAGCGTGTCTCCGCATTTTTGTTGGAGGAAGGTGTGTGCATGAACAGATGGTTTGCCCGGTTCATGCTGATGATCCTATTGTTGTTGCTGACCTCCTGTGCTGCGAGCGACCTGGGATTTTACCGGGCGGAGGTAGGTGTGATCTATACCGATGCGCTCCGCAAAGACAGCGAACTGGTCTTTTTTGGCCCAGGCGGAAATCGGGTTGGCAGCCGGAGTTTCAACGAAATGGGCATCTTTCGAATCGTGCAGGATGAGAGAGGGGACTGGCTCCTGCCCGTACAGTTCGGCGAAGGGTGGATTCGGCTCACCAGGGAGGGCAAGGAGACAAAGGAAAGCCTCCGTCAGTTTCCGATTGATGTCCTTTCCAAACCCGGCATCCTGATGGCCTCCTACAATAGCGGTCTCAATACGAATACGCTGGAGATAGAGTTGAAGAAAGAGGGACGCACTTACCATGTGGTGCTGGACGGTTTCCTCCGCGTCCTGGAGGCGGATGAACGAAGGGTTTATGTGTTTGCTGACCTGGTGAGCGCCAAAAAGTCCCTCTTGTATGTGCTGGACCGGAAAACGGGCAAGGTGGAGCGGGAGATCCCACTGGAGACGGGTGAAGCGGACGATATACTTCTGTCGGGCGGCCGGGTCCTGCTGTCATCGAGGAGCGGAGGAGGGCGGATTGCCGTGGTGGAGAAAAAGAACTGGCAGGTACGTTACGTGACGCTTCCCTTTGCCGAGCCCCAATACCTGCTGCCGGACGGAGACCAAATCCTCGTTACACATGCGGGTGCGGAAGGGCGGATCAGCATTCTGGATGCCGCCACTCTCCGGGTCAGGGGTACGGTGCAGCTTCCCCAGCCCATCTACAAAGTGCGTCAGGCGAACGGTAAGCTGTATGTGCTCACCCAGGTGCACTCGCGTGAAAAAGGCGGTGAGATCGGGGTTTATTCGATCAAAGACTGGAAACGGGAGAGACGGTGGTATTTGCCCGTGGTCCGGGACACCCTGGTGCAGGATTTGGAAGTGGTGGGGAGAGGGCGTTAGAATGTCATGCTCTGGAGGCGGGCAATCAGTCTACATCTCAATCGGTTTTCAATGGCCAAGTGAGTTTATGCTATGATATGTGGAAGAAATGATAAAAAGGAGGATCAGCCATGGCGCTTACCGAATCCAACATGTTCCCGCTTGGGGCAAAAGCTCCATTTTTCACCCTGCCCGATGTCGTTTCCGGCAAAAACGTTTCCCTCGACGAATTGAAGTCGGAAATCGCCACCGTGATCATGTTTATCTGTAACCACTGCCCTTATGTCAAGCACGTGCAAGATCAACTGGTCAAACTGGCCAACGATTATATCCCCAAAGGCATTTCCTTTATCGCCATTAACGCTAATGATGTGGAAAAATACCCGGAAGATTCCCCCGAAAAAATGAAAGAAGTCGCTCAAAAACTGGGATATCCGTTTCCTTACCTCTTCGACGAAACCCAAGAGGTTGCTAAAGCGTATCAAGCGGCTTGCACACCGGACTTTTATATCTTTGACAAGGAATTGAAATGCGTTTACCGCGGTCAGTTGGACGATTCCCGACCTGGAAACGATATCCCCGTCACCGGCGAATCCATTCGCTCCGCCTTGGATAGCTTGCTCCGAAACGAGCCGATCACAGTAAAACAAAAACCCAGCATCGGTTGCAATATCAAATGGAAAGAATAAAGGACTTTTTTCGGTTGTCACCGGGGTTAAGTAGTTCTATCAGAACGCAGATATCAGGAAATACAAACCCAGCGGAAAAACTGCTGGGTTTGTATATGGTTTGAGAAGCAGGCTTTGACGAACCCGTTCCTCGGATCCAATATGCGTGTCATGTGATGGTTTTCGTATGGTTTTTCGAATCTCAACTATCTGAAGAGGAGGCCTGCAAAGTCGTAAGGGGCATTCGGTCGCGGACTTTTCCCGTCTTTTGTTTTCCATCCACAAATAGGTAGGTTAAATAATTCTACCCATTCTCTTGACTCTTGACGTCGGGAACCCTATCTGGGTTATTGCATGACACGATTGGGATCGGCCGGTCCATCATGAGAGAATGGATCCAAAACAAATTTGAAAGCATTGGGATCGTACACTATCCGTTCACTATTATCCAACGGATAGTAATCCTGTAGAGTAATATTGACCACTTGTGGGGAAAGACCGTCAAAAACGCAGAGGTATAAAGGACGACGACCTCATCGGTACGTGTCGTCACCACCGTGTAGGAAACGGCCCCGGAGTTTCATCCCTTTCATTTCTTAAGAAAATCAGACCCAAGAGCCCAATGAGGTCATCAACCTTTTTAGAATAAATAAAATGTGCACGGATTGAAGTATGGTTAACAAGAAAATTGCCATATCCAACGCCCATCGCTCTTGGACCCGTCCCTGCGCTCCGGAACGTTTTGTTATGGCGTCACTACTAGCTTGCCCCACGTTTTTCGCCCTTGCAGCAGTTCCAAAGCATCCGGCAGTTCTTCGAATGAAAACTGCTTGAAAATAAGGGGTCGGATGTGTCCAGCTTGGTACAGCGACATCAGTTGTTCGTGTGCCTCCCGTACTTTTTCTGGCATCAGGCGCCGGAACAGACCCCAATGTACTCCCACGATCGAATAGTTCTTTACCAATGCATGGTTTGTCGGTGCTTCTGCAATGCGGCCCCCGGCAAATCCGATCACCAGCAGTCGCCCCTCAAAGGCGATGCACTTGCGTGAAAGATCAAACACGTCACCCCCGACCGAATCGAAGATCACATCGGCTCCCCGCCCGTTTGTCAGCGTTTTCACCACTTCTACAAAATTTTCCGTACGGTAATCGATCGCTGCCTCAGCTCCCAGCTCCCTGCATATGTGCACCTTTTCCGGCCCTCCGGCGGTAGCGATCACCCGGGCGCCGGCTGCCACACCCAGCTGAATAGCCGCAGAACCGACACCGCCTGCCCCAGCGTGTACGAGCAGCACCTCATTCGGTTGGAGTCGAGCGCACCGATGTAATGCGTAATAGGAGGTTTGATATGTAATAAACATCGCAGCCGCTTCAGTAGCCGGAACTTCTTCCGGAATCGGATACACCGCTTCCTCGGGAACAACCACCCATTCGGCAAATCCACCTGCCGGTAGCTGTGGCAACGCAAAGACTCGCTGGCCTGTCTTGAGTGAAACACCCGCTCCCGTTTTTTCAATCGTTCCTGCGATTTCCGCACCGGGCGTGAACGGCAACGGTGGTTTTTCCTGATATTTTCCCTTGCACAGCAGGATATCGAAGAAATTGAGCGAAGCCGCTTCCACCCGTATCAATACAGTTCCTGGCAAAACCTTTGGCATCGGAACATCTTGCAGCCGCAACACTTCCCGTACCTCACCAAGTTCTTTCACAACCCACGCACGCATGTTCCATCCCCTCTCCCAGTTAATTAGTTCCTCCTGAAAAAGAAGTTTTTTTGGATTAACTATTTGAAACCCATCATTTTGAACCTTTCGGGGTGATGTTGACACCCTGTTCCGTCAGCTCTGTTTCATTTTCCTTTCTGCCGAAACCTCGGTCCGTTGCAACCGTAATTGGATCCTTACCGGATCGTTTGATGTGTCTTCAACAGCCGGAACTAACATCCGCTGGCTTTCCCTGATATCCGCCTTTACCCGATGCGACGCCGAATACATTGCCAATGAAATGCGAATAACCTTCTGTGGCATTGGTTAGAATATTCTGAATGAAATGTAATGAATGGGCTTCGTTTATCTGCTCCACGACTTCCTCGCCATAGCGTTGCGGGCATAGATGAGCGTCGGGGTCGGGCATCGGTTCGTAAAATGGCAATCCGACAAAAACTGGCGCATGTGATGCTGTCGCCAACCTTTTTTCACCAAAGACTCATAGACCAGATGATATAGAGAACATATACTACCCAAAACATGGCCTAGATTGGTTGTTCACTAAGTAAGGTCTCCTTTCTAGTTGGGCAGGGTGAAATCCTGCCTGCTTATCTTAACTTTATATGCCCATGTCTCAGTCTTGATGTATAGGGGTATGGGGCTATGAAGGTAACCTAGTCGCTTCTCGTTCCGCTCGTATAGCTGCTCTGTCATCTGGGCTTACAGTACCTCATTCATTCGCAGTGATTGACAGCGTTTTCAATCTATATTATCTTAATATATAAATAATTAGAAACATTATTTCAAATATGAAATGTTAAACATAATGTACGGATAGACGTGTTTCGTTTGAGCCTTGGGCTGTCGTGAGGGTATTGGTCCGTGAGAGTTGGTTGGAGGCTCGCTGAATCTACCGTGAAGGAGGACTATATATGAATTTTTCATTGACGGAAGAACAGAAGATGATACAGCGGACTGTTCGTGAGTTTGTCAAAAAGGAATTGATGCCGCTTGAACAACAAGTGCTACGCAACGAACGGGAGGGCAGGCCGGGTATCACTCGTGAGGAGATCCATGCTCTTCAACTCAAGGCGAAGGAACTCGGTTTTTGGGGCATCAATACACCGGAGGAGTACGGCGGTGCGAACCTTGGTCCGATCATGACCGCACTCATCCAAATGGAACTGGCTCGTACCTTCGTCCCGTTCAACTTCGGTGGCTCTGCGGATAACATCCTCTACTATTGCAACGAAGAGCAAAAGAAGAAATACCTATTGCCGGTCATTAACGGTGAACGCCGCTCCTGCTTCGCCTTAACCGAACCGGGTGCAGGCTCAGACGCCGCAAACATCCGCATGTCCGCTACGAAGGATGGAAAGTATTGGGTTTTGAACGGGGAGAAGATTTTTATCACGAACGGGCACGAGGCCGATTTCGCGATGGTATTTGCGGTGACGGACAAGAAAAAGGGAGCGAGCGGAGGCATAACCTGCTTCCTGGTCGATCGAGAAATGGGCTGGCGCTCTGAGTACATTCATACGATGGGGGAATGGGGACCAGCTTCCTTGATTTTTGAGGATGTGCGTGTGCCTGAAGAGAATATCTTAGGCGAACTTGGCTGGGGATTCAAACTCGGGATGCAGTGGATCGGACAGGGGCGCTGGATGATCGGGGCCCGTGCAGTGGGAGCTGCGGAACGGCTTCTGCAAATGGCTATCGATTACGCCAAGAAGCGCGTCACGTTCGGGAAACCCATCGCGGAGCGGCAAGCGATTCAGTGGATGATTGCGGATTCTGCGGTGGAGATTGAGGCAACCCGCTGGCTGGTATTGCATGCGGCCTGGATGGCGGAAAAAGGTCTCGATACGCGGCATCAAGCTTCCATTGCAAAACTGTTTGGTGCGAATATGGCCAACCGTGTGGTCGACCGCGTGCTTCAAATTCACGGCGGAATGGGATATACGAAGGAATTGCCGATTGAGAGGTGGTACCGTGAAATGAGGGTTTGGCGGATCTTTGAAGGTACAGACGAGATTCAGCGGTTTATCATCGCCCGCAACTTGTTGCGCGGACACGTCAGAGTCGGTGAACTGATCGGGTGATATCTTGACGGATGGGAATTAGTGCTTGAGTGGCGTGTGAAGTATTGACGGTGTTTTCAGTCTATATTATCTTGAGTATATAGATAATTAGAAATTATATTTCAAATATGAAATATACGACGATAATTTACCGCTTTACAATGAACACTTGTCTGTGAAAGGGTTATAGGAAAACTTTTTGATCGCACGTAAGCCAAGAATCGGCGGGTGCGTTGCTAAGGGGGATTTTGGTTGAGCGGTAATGCACTTCAAACTCGTGGCGGACAGTTTTTGCTGAAAGACGAAGTGAAACCGGATCTGTTTACGCCGGAGGATTTCACGGAAGAACACCGGTTGATTCAAAAGACGGCGGTTGAGTTTGTCGAACAAGAAGTCCTACCGAACAATGAAGCGATTGAAAGGCAAGATTTTGATTGCGTAGTAAGGCTGTTGAGAAAAGCCGGCGAACTTGGACTGTTGGCGCACAGCGTTCCGGAGGAGTACGGCGGGCTCGGTTTAGACAAAATCACGAAATGCATCGTCGGTGAGGCTGTCGGAGCGAGCGGTGCGTACGGCGTTGCGCATTCCAATCACACTTGTATCGCGACCTTGCCCATCACTTACTTTGGCACACCAGAACAAAAGCGAAAGTATCTCCCCAAGTTGGCAAGCGGGGAGTATCTCGGCGCCTATTGCCTCACAGAGCCATCGTCCGGCTCCGATGCACTGAATGCAAAGACGACGGCGCGTTTAAACGAAGCAGGCACGCATTACTTATTGAATGGTACGAAACAATTTATCACCAACGCCGAGTTTGCAGATACCTTTATCGTTTACGCCAAGGTGGATGGTGAAAAGTTTACCGCGTTCATCGTCGAAAGAGGTTTTCCCGGTCTTCACCTCGGACCGGAAGAAAACAAGATGGGGATCAAAGGCTCCTCAACGCGTCAGGTCTATTTTGAGGATTGTCTCGTTCCTGTTGAAAACCTGCTTGGGGAAGTCGGACGCGGGCACGCCATTGCGCTCAACGTCCTCAATCTCGGTCGCTTTAACTTGGGCAGCGGGACCATTGGTGCAGCGAAACACGCGTTTGCGTTGGCGCTAGATTACGCATCTGGTCGTCGTCAGTTTAACCGGTTCTTGACCGATTTCCCGGCCACACAGGAAAAAATTGCGGATATGGCCTGTCGGATCTACGCGGGTGAATCTGTCCAGTACCGCACCGCAGGTTACTTGGAGCAGGCGCTTGGTGATCTCTATCAGGAAAACGATACGAAGCTGATTGAACAGCGTTTGAAAGAGTTTGTCATCGAATGCTCAATTTGTAAGATTTTCGGTTCCGAAACTTTGGATTTTGTGGTCGATGAGGCTCTGCAGATCCATGGTGGTTACGGATTTATTAAGGAATATCACATTGAGCAAATGTACCGGGACGCACGGATCAACCGAATTTTTGAAGGGACGAACGAGATCAACCGTTTGCTAATTCCGACAGTACTGCTGCGAAAGGTCGCAACAGGTGACAGCGAATTTACGGACGCAATTGAAGGGGGACGCAGATCCTTCGACGCACCGCCGGTGTTTCCTGAAGGTCCGTTGAAACTGGAACAGGAAGCAGTTGCAACTGTACGCCGGATCTTCCTGGCATGTGCTGGGCTAGTCGCTTCGAGGTTTCACGGGAGTCTCCAGGAGGAGCAAGAAGTGGCAATGAAACTCGCTGACTTGGCGATTCAATTGTATTCCATGGAAAGCGCCGTACTGAGAGCGGTGAAGTCGGTTTATAAAAATGGTGCTTTGAAGGCTGCAGCAAAAATCGATTTAGCCGCGGCGTATGTGGAGGACACGATGCTTGAAGTGGAGAAGACGGCGAGGAAGTTGCTTGCGGCCCTTCTTGGTGAGAGTGAGTTACGTCAATATACGAGCAATCTGCAACATGCTTTGTCCCATTTTATCCGGGAAGGCGGCGTGGAAAGAAAGCGGCGCATTGCAGGACGGCTGGTAAATTCGAAAACCTACGTATGTTGAGACAAAAATACCTAGGAGTGGAACGAATGACGAAAGAGGAATTGTTGCAAAAACTCGCTGAATTTGAGCAGGAGGACCTCTCTGTCGCGTTGAAAGCGGCACAGGCAGCGAAACGTGCAAGGACTGAAGGATTCTATTTTCTGCATTATTTTTTTGAGGAAGAACGAATAGAGGAGTCGGTGGGTCAATCTTTGGTGACCATTCCGGTGACGGAACTCGTGATGAATCCGGCCAAGATGTTGCATGGCGGTGTGACGGCTTTCATTTGCGACAACGTAATGGGGATGGCGAGTTACATGGAAAAAGGCCGGTCTGGTGTTACGCTTGATCTCAGTGTCCGCTACCACAAACCTGGCAAAGGTGCACGTTTGATTGCGCGGGGCGAAGTGGTATCGGCAGGTTCCCGGATTAACTCGGCACGCTGTGAAGTGCGAGATGAACAGGGCTCTTTGATTGCGACTGCCACAGGATCTTTTTACCATCGATGAATCGTAATAAGGGGGTTAATGTTGCCATGATGGATTACCCACTGCTGTTAAAGTCTATTCTCTATCGGGCGCACACGGTCTTTCCCGAGAAAGAAATAGTATCTCGTGATTACTCAGGGATTTTCCGCTACACCTATGCGGATCTATACAAACGGGTTTGCCGGCTGGCGGGGGCGCTTGACAGACTCGGGGTTCAAGCGGGCGATAAGGTCGGGACATTTGCTTGGAACAACCATCGTCACCTGGAACTTTACTTTGCTGTTCCGTGCTCACAGCGGGTTCTCCATACGGTGAACATCCGGCTCTTTCAGGAACAGTTGGTCTATACCATCAATCACGCAGAGGACAAGGTGCTGTTCGTCGACGAAGACCTTGTTCCAATCATAGAGGGCATCGCGGATCAACTTCCCTTGGTTCAAGCCTACGTGATCATGACTGACAAGGATAGCCTGCCGGACACTACGCTGAAGAATGTGTATTTGTATGAACAGCTCATCGCCGACGGTCCAGACGTCTATGAGTTCCCTTCATTCGATGAAAACACGCCAGCGATCATCGGATATACGTCGGCGACGACGGGGATGCCCAAAGGGGTCGTGTACACGCACCGTGGTCTGTACCTGCACTGTCTGACGACGCTCGTCGGAGAACTCGGATCGGACGAGCGGGACGTGACAATGCCGATTGTTCCGATGTTTCACGTCAATGCTTGGGGCAGACCGTTCTCTGATACCTGGGTCGGAGCGAAGCAGGTATATCCCGGCAGCCGTCCGCAGCCCGAGGATTTCTGCGAGTTGATTCACAATGAACGTGTAACTTTCAGCGCAGGTGTCCCTACGATTTGGATGGGAATTCTCAATCATGTCCGTGCCAACCCTGGACGTTATGATTTCAGTTGCGTTCGCTATTTCCTTTCGGGCGGTTCTGCATTGCCGGCCTCGTTGACTGAAGCCTACGAGAAGGAATTGGGTGTCCGGTTGTATCAGGGATATGGACAAACAGAGACGAGTCCGGTGACGTTTGTCTGTTTCCCTAAGTCGAGTCTCGACGACTTACCGGAGTCTGAAAAATACCGCTTGCGAACCAAATCCGGGCTGTTGTTGCCTGGGCTGGAGATGAAGATTGTCAACAGTGAAGGTCGAGAAGTCGCCCACGACGGCAAGGAGATGGGGGAATTACTCCTAAGGGGGCCGTGGATCATTAACGAGTACTACAAAGACCCTGAAAAAACAAAAGAAGCATTCGCGGACGGCTGGTTCAGAACGGGAGACATCGTGACGATTGATGAGAACGGGTACCTGCAGGTTATAGACCGAACGAGAGATTTGATCAAGAGCGGCGGAGAGTGGATATCGTCTGTCGACCTAGAAAACACGATTATGGCTCACCCGGATGTCTTGGAGGCAGCTGTCATTGGCATTCCCAGTGAAAAATGGCAGGAGCGCCCTCTCGCCTGTGTTGTCTTGAAACCAGAGGCAAAAGGCCGCGTGAAGAAGGAAGATATTTTGAAATTCCTTGAGGATAAAGTGGCGAAGTGGTGGATCCCTGACGATGTCGTATTTATCGACGAAATCCCAAAGACGAGTGTGGGAAAGTTTTCCAAAAAGACGCTTCGTGAGCAATACGAGCAAGGTAAGTTGATAAAGTTCAATGACCCGCATGTACCCTTTCGGCATTGAACTAAGAGGAGAGGCGAGTCAATGGAATCGTCGTTTTCGTGGCCGACGGAGCCGCATCATTCAAACGGTGATGGACGATTTCAGTGAGGCTTCCCCACACTGACTGAAAGTTCACCCCATAAATATCTGAATTTTTTATATATACATTACATTTCCGATGGCCCTGAGGGGGGTATGGAATGGCGCTGTTGTTGCAAGAGTTGCTCAATGGGCTGGTTTTAGGGAGTATTTACAGCCTTGTGGCGTTAGGTTTGACCCTCGTCTATGGGGTGATGGAGCTTCCTAATTTTGCTCATGGGCACCTGTACATGCTAGGCGCATACATTACGTTCTTCATGCTAACCTTCTACCATTTCTCGTATTGGCCTGCGATTCTGGTTTCCGTGGTCTCGCTGGTCTTGGTTGGGGTGTTGCTAGAGAGAGTCGTGTTTCATCCGCTTCAAAAGAAACCGCACGTTCACACGATGATCGCTTCTATCGGGGTCATGCTCTTTCTTGAGGCCTTGGCGCAGCTGATCTGGGGGCCGGATTTTCGGCAGATGCCGACTCCGTACGGGGGAGTGTTGAAGATCTTTGGACTGACGGTCACCCAGCAACGATTAATCGTCGTCGTCGCTGCGCTTCTCCTGATGGTCTTGTTGTATCTCTTTTTGAAAAACACGGTCATCGGATCGGCCATTGAAGCGGTGGCGCAAAACCGTGAGGGTGCCTTACTTGTGGGGATCAACACAAATCGGGTGTCGATGTTGACATTCGCGATTTCGTCAGCGCTCGCCGCGATTGCTGCTTCGCTTATCGCACCAATCAACTTGATCTTCCCGACGATGGGAATGATGGTCATCATGAAGGCGTTTGTCATCATCGTCCTCGGAGGGATGGGAAGTATTCCAGGTGCGATTCTGGGGGGGTACATCCTCGCGCTGGCAGAGAGCATCGGCGGAGCGTACATTTCAACGAATTACCAGGATGTGATTGCGTTCGCGTTGCTCGTCTTGATTTTATCCGTACGTCCTGCCGGGTTGTTTTCAAAGGGAGCGTGATCTTTTGAAACATCGTACCTTAGATATTCGCAAGTGGTGGGTTGGCTTTTTGATTCTCCTGTCACTCGCTATTCCGTTTTTGGTGCAGAACGACTACTACTTGCAAGTGATTACTTTGGGCTACATCTGGGCGATTGCGGTATACGGGATGAACATCATTCTCGGTTATACGGGGCAGTTGTCCTTAGGCCATGCTGGATTCTTCGGCATTGGGGCATACACGGTCGCGCTCTTGATGCTTCGGATGGGCCTCTCTTTCTGGCTGGCGATGCTCGTAGCGTGCGTTCTGAACCTGGTCATCGGGTATTTGGTCGGCATCGTCTCTCTGCGGACGAAAGGACACTATTTCGCCATTTTCACGATGGCAGTCGGAGTCATCATCCACTTGGTCATCGACAAATGGGAATCTTTGACCAATGGCCAGGTCGGTCTAATCAACATACCGCCTCCGAACCCAATTGGTCCTATCTCGTTCAACAGCGGGATCGCCAAGTATTATCTCGTTCTTGTTTTTTTGTTCGCGGCTGTCTATGTCGCTTACAGTATCAAGCACTCGCTCGTCGGCCGGACACTTATGGCCGTTCGCAACAGTGAGGAATTGGCTGCGGCCATCGGCATACACGTGATGAGAAATAAGCGGATTGCTTTTATGTTATCCACTTGTTTCGCAGGCGTCGCTGGCGGTCTTTTTGCCACTTACCTCGGGTATTTGGGACCGGACGTTACGGGCGTAGACACCACGTTCAACATGCTGTTGTATCTTTTGGTCGGCGGAATTGGGTCCATCTCCGGGCCGCTTCTTGGGTCCCTCATCGTGGCTGTGCTAACCCAGTTCTTGCAAGTGTTGCAACAGTACCAGATGCTCATCTTCGGCCCGATATTGGTGATTCTCATCATTTTATTTCCTGGGGGCTTGGCCGGGATACCCCACCTTGTAGGTCGTCGTCCCCGCCAGCGGTCGAAGGCCGCGCGATATCTGGAACACGGTGAAACGTTGGACGACTTGAAAGAGGGGGTGTAACATGTTTCTCCGAGTAGAAAATATAACCAAAACATTCGGTGGTCTAGCAGCAGTCAGTGATGTCAGTTTCATGGTAGAAAGAGGGTCCATCACCGCCATCATCGGACCGAACGGAGCAGGAAAGTCTACGCTGTTCAATTTAATCTCCGGCATGCACCTGCCGACGTCCGGCCGGATTTTCTTCAACGATACAGATGTGACAAAGCTCCCAGCCCACAAGATCGCACGGCTTGGCATAGCCCGGACGTTTCAGACGACTCATCTGTTTGCTCAGGAGACGGTCTTGGACAACGTGATCATCGGTCACCGGTTGCGGACGAGGTCAAACTTGTTTGATGCAATCCTTCGAACGCCACGTCTTCGAAGGGAAGAACGGGAATGCCGGGAACGTGCAATGGAAGCGCTCGCGTTCGTTGGAGTGGACCATTTGGCCGATCAACCCGTCGGTGCCGTGTCTCAGGAGGCTCAGAAACGGATCGCGATTGCACTTTGTATCGTCACGGAACCGCAGTTGATTCTCTTGGATGAGATCGCAGGCGGCTTGAATCCGGAAGAAACTGCCGGTGTGGTGGAGCTCATTCAAAAGCTCGTTCAGCATGGTTTTACGGTTTGTTTTATTGAACACAAAATGCCCATGGTCATGAAGCTGGCAGACAAAATCATTGTACTTCATCACGGCCGGAAAATCGCAGAAGGGACACCGGCTGAGGTGAGCAACGACGAGACTGTGATCAAGGCTTATTTGGGAGGGGAACACGTTGCTGCAAGTTTCTGATCTGACGGTCCAATACGGGAGCTACCACGCAGTCAAGGACATCCACTTCTCCGTCCAAGAAGGGGAACTGGTGGTTTTGTTGGGTTCAAACGGTTCAGGGAAAAGCACCGTGTTCCGAGCCATTAGCGGTCTCGTCAAACCAACTGCTGGCCAAATTCAATTTGACGGGAAGAATATAACAGGCATCCCCGCGCATGCCGTCGTTAAGTTGGGCGTCTCACAGTGTCCGGAGGGAAGACTGTTGTTTCCGCAGCTTTCGGTCCTCAAAAATCTGACCCTTGGGGCTTATACGCAGAGGAAGAACAGTGCCGCAGTGAAAGAAGCTTTGGAACAGGTGTTCAGCCTCTTCCCGGTGCTCCTCGAAAAAAAGCATCAACCTGCTGGTTCCTTGAGCGGTGGCCAACAGCAAATGGTCGCAATTGGCAGAGCGCTTATGGCAAGACCGCGGTTGTTGCTGTTGGATGAACCCTCATTAGGACTCGCCCCGTTGGTGGTGGACCAAATGCTGCAGGCCATTGAGAAGATCAATTGCCGTGGGACCACAGTCCTGCTGGCCGAACAGAACGCACATGCGGCGCTTCGGATTGCGCATCGTGTTTACGTGATCAATAGCGGGCGAATTGTGTTGGAAGGCTCCCGCGACGAAATGCTGGGTGATGAGCGTGTGAAGGAAGCCTATCTTGGGATTTAGGGATGAAAACTTAGACTTACACATTTATTTTCATTATATTTATAATATTCTAAACAATATGCTACTGTTCTTATGTGTCATTAGAGACTTATCATTCGTTGATGTTCGGGGTTACTCAAAACCCTTGTATATCTATGAAAAAGGGGAGGACGTAAAAATGGGTAAGAGGATTGCTGCATCGATCATTATAGTTCTTATTTCGATGGCGCTTGTCGCTTGCGGTGTATTTGGAGACACGGGTGGAGAGGTCAACATTGGATATACAGGGCCGCTCAGCGGAGGAGCCGCGTTTTACGGGAAGGACGTTTTGAATGGGATCACGATGGCGGTTAATCAGATCAATTCCTCCGGTGGAATCACCGTCAACGGGAAAAAGGTGAAGTTAAAGGTCGTTCCGCTCGATGATAAGTATCTTCCGAATGAGGCTGCAACGAATGCCAAACGGCTCGTTGGGCAGTACCAAACCCCGATCGTCTTCTGTCCTCATAGTGGCGGTGTCTTAGCCATCCAGGGGTTTAATGCCAAACAACAACCCAATTTCATCCTCGCCGCTTACAGTAGCGAACCGTTGATTCTTCAACAGAACAACCCATTGACCACCATGATCCCGCCGCGTTATGACGCTTATTTTAAACCGTTTGCGCAGATTGAGATGCAGAAGTTCGGGAAAAAGCTCGGATTGATCCCGACGACCACAGCGTATGGCAATAAATGGAAGGAAGGATTCACCAAGGTTTGGAAGGAACTAGGGGGACAAGTTCTTTCCGATAACTCAGTCAACTACAATTCGACGACCGATTTCTCAAATGTCGTGAGCAAAGCGCTGTCAGAACATCCTGACGTCCTGTTTGTTGGCGGCCCTTCGCAGCCCACCGCGCTGGTGATCAAAGCTGCCCGCGACCAAGGGTTCAAAGGAGGATTTGTCGTAATGGATCAGGCGAAATTTGAGAACATGGCCGGCATCGTACCGCAAAACATGTTAAACGGTGCTGTCGGGGTGATGCCGCTGGTCAATTATCCGGGACCGGGTACCACGCAATTCGTTGACGCCTTTAAGAAGGAGTTTGGTCAAGATAAAGTCCCAAATTCGGAAATCGCACAGAATTACCAAGCGATGTGGGTATTTGCAGAGGCGATGAAGCTAGCGGGAACCACGACGGATGTCAAGTCCATCATGGCAAAGATGCCGGAAGCGATTAAGACCTTGCCGGCACAGTACAAACCCTACGGTGTGACGGATATTTCGACCACTGGTCATCTGAAAGGGCCGGTCATTGCAGCATTTGTCAAAGACGGGAAATATACATCGCTGAACATTCCGTCACTTGATCGGTAGAGGTTCGTTCAGCTCTGGAAATGGTGCACCGCGCTCGTACACCGTGATCTACAGAGGAGATTTCTTTGATAACAGCACGTTTTAAAACCCAATTACGAAGACACAGTCCCGTCATATATTCCGGAGCATCTGGAGACTTTCATTCAATTCACACGGTCGAGGAATTCACGGTGCAGGCAGGGTTGGGCGGAGTCATCGCTTATGGGATGCTGACGATGGCTTTCGTTGGACAAATTTGACGGAATTTGTTGGTGAAGAGGGAGATCTCAGCAAATTCAACATTCGTTTCACCGGCATGGTGTGCCCCGGGGACGTCATCACCTGCGAAGGCGTGGTCCTTTCTGTCCGCTGATGTCCCGGGTTCGCAGAGCGTTTCGCGCGGGGCAGCCTTTGCCTCCGAAAATCATATTACAGCGAAATGAGGGACTGTAGTGGAGTATCAAGTTCCTTCTGTTTCCTTGGCGGCGCGGATTCTCAAACTGCTCAGTCGTTACAAATACAGAAATTGCTCGCTGAAGGACATCGCAGAAAAGTTGGAAGTCAACAAAACCACCTGCCTACGCGTCCTAAGGACACTTGAGAAGGAAGATTTTGTGAAGTACGACGCGGAGATGAAAAAATATCACCTCGGACCCTACTTAATTCCGCTCGGCAACCGCGCGGCCGAATTAAACGACACGGTCGCCAACGCAATCTCCGAGCTCAAGTCGATCGCCGCGTTGACGGGATTTACCTCCGTGTTGGTGCAGCGTCTGAAGAACGATCGGTTAATCTACATCGCTTCTGCTGAACCACCAGATGAGAGTGTGCGGATCACCATCTCTGTAGGTCAGCAGTTTCCCATCACGGGAGGCGCGTTTGGAAAGTGCTTCCTGGCGTTTGATGACGAGAAGGAGTGGCACCGGTTCATCGAGGCAGGCTTGACGGCCTTCACACCGAATACGATTGTGGACGCGGAACAATTCATCCAGAGCTTGCGGGACACTCGGCGGAACGGGTATGCGGTGACGCATGCCGAGTTAACCCTAGGGATCTCGGCGGTCGCTGTTCCGATCTTTAACAGATTCGGGTTGGTAGACTTGGTGATGGGTTGTCTGGCTGTTACGACTCAGTTACAAAACGAAAACCTGGCGCAAGCTATTCAGTATTTGCAGGAAAGCTCAAGGAAACTGTCCGAATGGAGCGGCTTTCAATGGCGTCACCAATCCCGTTCATGATAACTCCTTGTACGCTGAGTGAAGGTCCGCCCAGAATGATCAGGGAAAGGATGGGGATGTATGGAAGCAGTCGTCGTGTCTGCTGTGCGCACCGCGGTCGCGAAAGAGGCTGGGGCACTGCGGGAGCTACATGCGTATCAGTTCGGCGCTGCGGTGATTCGTGAGGCCGTTCGGCGTGCGGGGATTGATCCCGAAGAGATCGACGACGTGATTTTTGGGAACTGCTTTGCTGGCGGAGGGAATTTTGCGCGCCTCGCCCTGCTGGAGGCGGGTCTTCCGATGCGCGTGACCGGTCTCACGATTGACCGCCAATGCGGTACGGGCATGAACGCGATCAATCTGGCGGCACAGGCGATTATGGCAGGCTGCGGGGAGGTCTACGTGGCAGGCGGAGCGGAAAGTATGACCCGGAGACCGTATCTGATGGCCCGTCCGACGAAGTCGTTTCAACGAACACCGCCCGAATTCTTCACGCCGCGCCTTTCAACGGAAGCCATTGGAAATCCATCGATGGGGATTACCGCGGAAAACTTGGCTGAGAAATACCAAATTTCCCGGGAAGAGCAGGATGAATTTGCTTTCCACAGCCAGCGGAAGATGGCGAAGGCGATGCGTGAAGGCCGATTCAAGGAGCAAATTCTCCCACTGGAGGTGCCGGACGGGAAGGAGACACGATTGTTTGACACCGATGAACACCCGCGCGAGACAACCTTGGAAGGGTTGGCAAAATTAAAGCCTGTCTTTAAGCCGGGAGGCACCGTAACGGCTGGGAACAGCTCCGGGATCAACGATGGTGC
The DNA here is from genome assembly GCF_030433435.1 of Polycladomyces subterraneus. Taxonomy (NCBI): domain Bacteria; kingdom Bacillati; phylum Bacillota; class Bacilli; order Caryophanales; family Thermoactinomycetaceae; genus Polycladomyces; species Polycladomyces subterraneus. The sequence goes on along the minus strand of NZ_JANRHH010000052.1, from coordinate 22,576 downwards.
CGCCGCATTGGTGCTGATGTCGAGGCGAAGGGCTGAGCAGCTCGGACTTCAGATCCTCGGTACGGTTCGCGCGATGGCTGTTGCCGGCGTGGATCCGAACATCATGGGGATCGGTCCAGTACCCACGGTGCGGAAGTTGCTTAAACAGAATGGACTTCGGATAGAAGACATCGACTTGATTGAGATCAATGAGGCATTTGCGGCACAGGTATTGGCCTGCGACCGGGAGCTTCACTTTGATCCGGAGAGGCTCAACGTCAACGGCGGTGCTATTGCACACGGACATCCGATTGCGGCGACCGGCGCGATTTTGGCAACGAAGTTGCTGTACGAGATGAAACGCACTGATGCGAAGCTCGGCTTGTTGACGGCATGTGTCGGAGGCGGGCAAGGAATCGCAACTTTGTTCGAACGATGAACACGCAGACAATATACGGGGCTGGATCGAAGTAGCTCAGCTGCTTCGGTCCAGCCTGTTTGGTTCTTAGGTATAAGCCGTCCATACGGTTCACTTCAGCTAGGTGGCCTATCCGGAAACATATGATCCAGGGATCGTGCCTATGGAATGGAAAGCCATGCCCGGTCATTTCGCCAATCTACTTGAACAGGCGTTTCAAAAAAGGCAGATAGGGTAGAGCTGGTTAAAACACTCTTTGACTTTCCTTTTGTAAATACGCGACCACGTCGGAGCAATAATGTATGGGTAAAGATGGGGGCGATCTCTTCAATGTGATGGGTCACAAATAGCATATGGGGGGCGTCCGGTTGTGCTGCCAATTGACTAATACTGGACAATAGCGCTTCTCTTGAAAGAAAATCAAGTCCGCTACAGGGCTCGTCCAAAATCAGCAGTTTGGGGGAGGCCATCAACGCACGGGCGATGAGTAGTTTTTGTTTTTCACCTTGGGAACAACTTTGATATGAACGATCGATCAAATGATCGCACCCTAATTGTTCCATCAGCTGTTTGGCTCGATCATCATCTTCTACGCTTGGTTTCTCGTACAAACCAATCGAAGCATACTTTCCGCTGATTACTACGTCCTGTGCACGGTCGTTACCGTATATTTGTTCTTGCAAAGAAGAACTGACCCACCCAATCGATTTGCGCAGTTCCCTTAGATCTACGTCGCCAAACTGGTGACCCAACACACATACACTCCCTTTTGTGGGCCATATGTATCCGTTAATGATATTGAGTAACGTCGTTTTTCCGGATCCATTCAGGCCCAATATCGCCCAGTGTTCTCCCTCACGAACCTGCCAATTAATTTGATGAAGGATGGTTTGATTCCCTCTTTTCCAAGAAACATTGGTCATTTCAATGACAGGCGTCAATGTTTTTCTCTCCTTTTTCATGATTCGGCAAGTAGAAACCTGTGGTGGCATTCTGATTTTTGATTAAGTATAATGAGGGCGTGTCTGTTTAATCAACTATTCTATCAAATCATGGAGATCGTGATAAGGAGAATAGCATGAAAATTGCCTGATTGAAATGCCATGCCACAGCTTCAGGCGTTGATTAAGCTCAAGTACTGTCCGTATCCGCTGTACACTATTGACGATGTGAATGGAATGGAGACGTCTTTGGTCCGGTGGTTGACTGAAGAGAAATGATCCACTATCCCTTCCATGAGGAAGGGATCTTTTTCATTCATTTCTGATACAATGGAATTGAATGCGTTTTCATAATAGACGGTTGAGGGATGGGAGGAAGAAGGATGCCTTTTTACCGTCGCATGGGAGAGATTCCGCGCAAACGGCATGTGCAATTCCGCAAGGAAGACGGTAGTTTGTACCGCGAAGAAGTGATGGGAACCAAAGGATTTTCGGGGATGCAATCCATCTTGTATCATCACCAACCGCCCACACAGATCAGCGATGCACGTTTGCTTCGCGACTGGACGGTTCATCTGGAGGAGGCGGGGGCCAACCGGCACCGCCATTTTCTCACCCGAAAACTTTCACCCGGAGGCGATCCGATCGACGGAAGGCAATACTTACTGGTCAATGAGGATGTGGCGATCGGTATTTGTATGCCGACGGAGCCGATGGATTATTTTTTCCGGAATGGCGACGGAGATGAAATATTGTTTGTTCATGAGGGAGAAGGGCGTGTGGAGACGGTGTTCGGCACCCTATCCTACCGCCCCGGCGACTACATCGTCATCCCGGTCGGTACGACATATCGGATTGTCACGTCTGGTGAACGGACCCGTTTTTTGGTGATCGAGTCCACGGGTGAAATCACGATTCCCAAACGCTACCGCAACGAATACGGTCAATTGATGGAACACAGTCCGTATTGCGAAAGGGACATCCGTGGTCCGGAGCGGCTGGAAACCCATGTAGAGGAAGGTGAATTCGAGGTGCGCGTCAAGGCGCGCAACCAACTCCATGCCTACCGCTATGATTTCCATCCGTTTGATGTCGTGGGGTGGGACGGTTATCTGTATCCGTATGTACTGAGCATTCACGATTTCGAGCCGATCACCGGATCAATCCACCAGCCTCCTCCAGTACATCAGACGTTTGCCGGACCAAACTTTGTGGTATGTTCGTTTGTGCCGCGCCTGTTCGACTACCATCCGGAGGCGATCCCCGTTCCTTATTATCACAGCAATGTACACAGTGATGAGGTACTGTACTATGTGGAAGGCAATTTCATGAGCCGTCGCGGGATCGAGTCTGGTTCAATCACATTGCATCCAAGCGGCATACCGCACGGGCCACATCCCGGGGCGATTGAGAACAGCCTGGGTAAGGATCGGACCGAGGAGTTGGCTGTGATGGTGGATACGTTCCGTCCCCTCCATGTGGCCCGTTCGGCGTTGGCGGTGGAAGATCCCGGCTATCTGAGGAGCTGGTTGCCCGCGAAGTCGTAGGGATATCAGTCATGAAGGGCGAATCTGGTCAATCTGTCAGGCGGCAACGTTTTCCCAGGCGGGCGAAAATTGATCCCCGTTTGAGTAATGGACCGGAAAGCATCGGAAACCTATCGCGGGAATTTCCACCTACTTGAGCAAAGCATGCTTTGCTCGCGTCTGCGCTTTGGCTTAGGGCAGGTGGAGTGAGCCGGGTTAGCGAAACAGAGAATATGGATCGATCAAATGGATGGATCAGACACGCTCGAGGTGAAGGAGTGGTATTCGTGCAAATCGATCCCCAACAACAGTCGCAAAAAGAAAACTATAAATTGTTGATCGGCAGCGTATTGCCGCGTCCGATCGCGTTTGTCACCTCCCGGAGTGGCGACGGGGTGGTGAATGCGGCTCCATTTAGCTTTTTCACTGTAGTGTCCACCAATCCGCCGATGGTGAGCATTTCGGTTGGACGCAAACCGGGGAATGTACAGAAGGACACGACGCGTAACATCGACGAAACGAAAGAATTCGTCGTCCATGTAGTAGACGGGGAGAACGTGGAGCGGGTCAATCAGACCGCGGTCGACTTCCCTCCGGATGAGAGTGAGGCGGAAGCAGTTGGATTTGATCTGGTGCCCAGCGTCAAGATCCAAACGCCACGAATTGCACAGGCCAAAGTACAGATGGAATGTGTACTGGACCGGATTCTGCCGATGGGCGGAACACCGGATGCCCCCAACACCGATCTCATCATCGGCCAGGTCGTCATGTTCCATGTGCGCGATGACCTGTTGAAAGAGGGGCGGATCGACACCCGTCTGCTCGATCCGATCGGGCGGTTGGCGGGAACGTCCTACGGTACGATCGGCCGCACCTTTTCTCTGCCGCGTCTGTCGTACGAAGAGTGGCAACAGCGAAAACGGGAACGGAAGTAGGGTGTGCCCGGCAATAGTGCAACCGAAACTTTGTCAGCAGTCTCAAAGCCCTCAGTTGAGGGCTTTTTCATAACTGGGGATAGCACCGGCTATATCAAAGGTGTATACGCAGAGCGTGAGTATAAGTTTGGCTCTCACCAGGAATTGATTGACTGTGCAGTTTAACGATGAAATCATCACTAAGTTTGAAAAAGAGGGGGAAGTATCCGAACAACGGTATCAAGATTAACTCTTAAGCCTTTGGCGGGGGCTGTACTGGATCAGGTTTGGGTTGTTTGGAGAAAGGTTACCGACGGTTCAAGTAATCACTGATAGTTTTTCTTTATTCCATTGTGCAAGGGCATCAGATTCAATTTCGCCATTGATAGGTTAAAACAGGCGTAAAAAAGCGAAGGTAAATACCTTCGCTCATCACGCCCTGGATGAGGGCGTAAACCAGGTATTACTCCTTTACAACCCCTGGTTTTTATGGTCCTCAAAATGTTCATTGGGATGGATGATGGTTTCGCAGGCAGGGCATTGGAGAAAGCTTTGTAGATACTTTTCTTTATCAACTTGAAATACATTACCACATTGACAGGCTATGGTTACAATTTCATTGAAACGCTTTTCCAATAATTTTCCCACCTTGTTCTTTAATTCTTTGTTTCTTTAGAGGGGGGAGAATAAGATAACCGTTTGATGAAATTAACGATCCCATTTTTTGTTGGTTGATCCAAGAATTTTTCATATAAATGAAGGTAATCTGAATTATTATGTTGCTCTTCTTTGTTATCTGAATAACTTATTTGCCGATCTTCCATAGTTGTCTCCCCCTTTGTTGCGATATAGTATAGCTGATTGCCTAATTAAACACGAAAATGCTTTTTTCCTCGCTTCATTTTTGAACATTTTGTGAAATAGTTCAATATAAATATATTCAAAGGTTGTTAATGTAATTTTCGGGTACAGTCGGGTGGGGATACCACAAAAGAGTGATATGGGAAGTGTTCTTAGCACACAATAATCCATAGATCCATTCAGGAGTTAGGATTTGTAGATCCGTCTGGGATAAGCGCATAGGTCACTAGGTTGGCATGCACCAGCGAATTGATTGAGCTTGGCTATAAGGAAGTGGACTACCGTTATTGATCTGTCCCCAAATTGGAAAAGGCACTCCATATCGCGGTTCGCGATCATCTCAACCCTGAAGGGCAAAGCTGGGTTTTCCTGCTCGCTCTTTTGCCCCGGTTATCAGTTTACTGCTATATACAGTTTCGAAAAGAAAAAAGCACCTCAAGAGGGAATTTTGAAGGGCCTTCGAGGGTTTTAACGGGTTTTCTATTTATGTGTGGACAGTTTCGCAAATATTATCGAAATGTTATGTTAACTTTGGCGCGAGTCTTATGTTATACCTATATATATATAACATATAAATCCTTCGGTATTGGTCTGTGGTGTATCCAGGAACTAACGTTTGACCCCTTTGGAGGATTATTTGTTTACAATCGAAAGCTCGGTTGTCTACAATAGGGATCCGTAATTTGGCCGTGTGGCTACGAGAAGTTTATCACTATGCAACGAATAGGGGACTTATGGTATGCAACTCTCATCAACAGAAAGATTCAATGAGAAAACAGCAATATATCATATTCTGTTTTTAATTGGCCTTGTTCATTTGTTCAATGATTCCATTCAATCAGTCATCCCCGCGATCTTTCCCATCTTGAAAGATTCTATGCACCTGACCTACACGCAGATTGGCTGGATCGGTTTTTCGATCAATTTTACCGCCTCACTTTTACAACCAGTGTTTGGCTGGTATACGGACAAACGGCCGTTTCCTTATATGTTGCCGCTCGGCATGGCTTCCACCTGCTTGGGGATGTTGTGTCTGGCTTTAGCTCCGAGCTACTCGTTTGTTCTGTTGTCTGTTGTACTGGTGGGAATCGGATCTGCTGTCTTCCATCCCGAGTCCTCACGTGTTTCCTATCTGGCCGCCGGAAATCGGAGAGGGTTAGCCCAATCCATTTTTCAGGTTGGAGGGAACACGGGGCAAGCGCTCGCTCCCTTGATGACTTACTTGATTTTTATCCCGCTCGGGCAGAAAGGAGCCATTTGGTTTACACTAGTGGCGGGCATCGCCCTCGTCATCCAATTGTTTATCGCCAGATGGTATCAGGGTTACCTTCTTTCCCATCCGCGCCCTGCCAAAAAAGAAAAAACGTTTTGGGTTCAGCAGAGCGGGATGAAAAAGATGCTACTTTTCGCCATGGTTCTACTCATCTTTCTCATCTTCGTCCGGTCATGGTACATCGCCGGAATCAGCACTTACTATCAGTTCTATCTGATGGAACAGTACAAACTCTCTTTAAAACAAGCCCAACTTTATATTTTCCTCTTTTTGGTGGCTGGGGCAGTCGGTACCTTCTGCGGCGGACCGCTGGCAGACCGATTCGGCATGAAAAAGATCATCTATTTTTCCATGCTTGGTTCCGCTCCGCTCGCCCTGCTCCTGCCTTATGTAAGTGCAACATGGGCTTGTGCGATTTTATTGTTGAATGGTTTTATCCTGTTATCCAGCTTCTCCGTCACGGTGGTATATGCACAGCAGTTGTTTCCGGGAAAAATAGGAACCGTGTCCGGTTTAACCGTTGGATTTGCCTTCGGCATGGGAGCCGTCGGTTCGGTAGGGCTGGGTAAAATGATCGACGTCATGGGACTCTCGCACGTTATGCAGTGGGTCGGTTTTCTCCCGCTCCTTGGTATGCTCACTTATTTCCTCCCCTCTGACCAAAAAATAAAAGAATGGACTCTTGATGCCAAGCGGTCGGCTTAAAGACAAGTAGGACGGAAGGGCTGGGTTTTTCTGAGATAATTTTATCCTTTCGATCAACCATGACTTGGTGTATCCGGCTACTGTATGGCCCCTTTGACAGTCGCCGGGTGTAGTGCCTTGTGTAGTGCGATTGTTGGTTCGGGTGTGATGGAGCTACGATCTGTATGTATGTGGGGGTATCCTTCCCTCCCGCTTTTTTATTTGCGCTTCACTTTTGCAAGAACGGCTGATAGAAGTAGCAAACCTGCCCGGTGGCCAACCTAGATATATTTGTCTGATATTTGCTGATTTATATTTCCGGAAACGGCGAATATCCGTACACCGGGGTGAATTGGGGTGGAGTCATTTTGCTATTGGCCATGGTTTCAAAAGCTTCGGTCCGATTGAATTTGTCACAGGGAATAAACAGAAGAGAAATGGACCTCCAGGCACATGGATCGGGTGATATGGCGGTTTTTCGTTCCTTTTTGAAGAAAAATGATCCTTTACAACAGGTCGTTAGAGGAGTATGATGAGCTCACTTTAAAAAATCAATATATCCTCGTAAATCGCTGAGTCCCGCGATACGCGGGAGCGGGGGAACCAACCGCAGACTGTGGCGGATCTGTCACGGACTGCAAGGGGTGAATCCTGGGGTGGATCCGTTCCATGCCCGGGTAGGGTGACTCTCAGCCACCCGAATCCGTCAGCTAACCTCGTAAGCGTTGGGAGAGGGGGAGTGAGAATCGTGCGGGGGGCACGGCTGTTTTTGCTGTGCCGAAAAAGCCACGGGAAGACACCCTTCTCGTGGCTTTTTCTGTTGTTGAAAATGCCCCTAACATTGTCATGACGAAAAGAAGAACACTCATGATGGATGTGAGGATAATGCTCGAGTGTGGTATTGATCGCTGGGAAGACAGAGAGGAGGCTGGATCATGATCCGAATCAATGAATTGACCAAACGGTTTCCGGGTGGAAAGGGAATTTTTGATCTCACCCTTGAAGTGAATCGAGGAGAAGTATTCGGTTATCTCGGACCTAACGGAGCGGGAAAATCCACCACGATTCGCCACTTGATGGGTTTCATGAGACAGGATGAGGGCAAAGCGGAAATTGGCGGCATGGACTGTTGGAGTGAATCGGACAAGATTCAAAAAATCACCGGTTATCTCCCGGGGGAGATTGCCATGTTTGAAGGACTGAACGGTATCGGTTTCTTGGATTTGATGGCGGGACTCCATGGACAGAAGGATGACAGAAGGGATGAGCTGCTGGAGCGACTAGAGCTGGACCCCCGGGTTCCGATCCGAAAAATGTCCAAGGGAATGAAGCAAAAACTGGCCATTGTGGCCGCGTTCATGCATGATCCGGAGATCCTGATCCTGGATGAACCCACTTCCGGTTTGGATCCGCTCATGCAACGTGTGTTTGTGGAATTGATTCTGGAAGAAAAAAAGCGAGGAAAAACGATTTTTATGTCCTCCCATCTGTTTCAGGAGATCGAGCGAACGGCAGACCGGGTCGGTATCATCCGGGAAGGACGGCTGATCGCTGTGAGGTCCGTCCAGGAGTTGCTCAATGAGCAGAGAAAAGCGTTTGTTGTGACTCTGGGAAGTAAATCGGACATCGACCGATTGATTCAGACCGGGCTCAGGGTGGTTCGCCGGGGAGAAACAACGGTTGAAATCGAGGTACAAGGTGATCTGAATCCCCTGATCCGCTCTCTAAGCGATGTGGATGTCCGCCATCTGGAACACAAAGAGATGGATCTCGAAGAAGTCTTTATGCACTACTATGAACAACGGGAGGCGAAAGAATGATTAATCTCGCGCTGTACCGGGCAATGTGGCGGTTGCATGGCAAGACATTGGGAGCGATGGCGATCGGGTCGTTTTTTTATGTGCTGATGATTGTCTCCATCTATCCCTACTTTACTCCCGAATACACGAATGAATTGCTGAAGAAAATGCCGGAAGAGATGATGAAAGTGTTTGGAATTGAGGCCGGGGTACAGCGTTTAAATGATTTTATCGCCATGGAGTACCACTCCTTCATGTATCTGATTCTGCTGATGGTGTACAGCGTGGTGATCCCGACTCGGCTAGTGGCTCGGCATGTAGACCGGGGGTCCATGGCATTTCTGCTGTCAACGCCGTTGTCCCGGCCACGGCTTGTCCTGACGCAAGTCGCATTTTTCATCACGGGGCTCGGGCTTATCAACTTGTTCACTGTCCTCGGCGGGATTGCGGGAGATGCCTGGATGCTGGATCAACCTGCCCTGGATCGGTCGAACTACGTGGAACTGAATTTGGTCTGTTTCCTGTTTTTTTCTGTGATCGGTGCGTACAGCTTCCTGTTTTCGTGCTTGTTTGACGACGAAAAGAAGGCGAGTTCCTGGTCGGCGACAGTGACCATTCTGTTCTATGCCATGGACTTTGCTGGCAAGCTGGGAGAAAAACTGGATTGGCTAAGGAACTGGACGTTGTTCAGCCTGTATGAACCGGTACGTCTCGCACGGGGAGAAGAAGACATCTTGTGGACAGCGGTGGGTTTGGGCTTGACCGCGATGGTGCTGTTCCTCCTTGTGGCGATGGTTTTCCGCCGGCGCGATTTGTCATTGTGACGAGGCAGATGAGCGTGCCGGAAATAGGGGATGATACGGAAAAATCCTTAAATATACGCCCTGTCCATGACGCTTCTCTTCTTCTTCCGTATGGCAACTGTTCAACACCTTGCTAGACTGCTGGACATGAAGCCCGAGACTGTTATCTATATGATCCACACCATCAATAAAAACGAACGTGGGCGCGCAGTTGAATCCTATAAATTACGTGGTACCCATAGCCCCAAAGTTTATACTTTGGGGCCGCGTGGATGTCAGATAGTGGGGAAAACACTTGGGATTAAAGTGGAGTATTATCCGTTTTCCAAGCGACAAGGACGCCATTACTGCGGAATAAATGATATCCTTTACCGGATTGTCAAGGCGCTTGGAATCGACAACGTCATCCAGCGAGTAAAGTGGTGGAACACACGTGGAGCGAAACAGGTGATTTTCAACGAATGGGCTCAAACCCTGGCCCAGCTTGGACGACCGTGGGATGAAGAACAAGCAAAAGAAGGAATATAAGTCGATGTTGTCCCCTGATGCACGGCTGCAAATCGATGGTCGATCATACTGGATAGAGTACGACAACGACATCCAAAACAACAGGCCCGTATGCAGGATCCTGACTTCTTCTTACCAGAAATGATGTCCGCTAAAGGTATTTAGCGGAGATTTTTCCGTATTGGGGGCAACACCAAGTCATAGACAATGGCAATGACAAATAGTTAAATTTCCTCCCCAGGTCGACACAAACACAGCGGTTTTCCGCTGGGTTTGTCAATAGCCTCAAGCCACTCGAAAAGAGTGGCTCCTTGATGTGTATATCCTTTCCTCACCAAAAATGTATTCTCATCAAAATGTAAACAACTGGTGATTTTGCCGTAACATCAGCGAAACAAAGTTCTATTATTTTTTTAATAGTTTGAATATATTGTACAAGTAAGGGTGTTCAGATGGTCAGTCGATTTCTTTGCTAAGAAAAAAGGAGGCTAATGAATGCGTAGAAGTAAACATCTTTTCAGTTCCGCGTTTATGGCTACTACGTTATTGATTTCCACCTTTGCGGTCGGATTTGTCCCGTCCGTACACGCACAACCGCTGCAGTGGACCGCCCATCCCCCCATCCATTTCAAAAAAAACGCCACTCCCACCTACCAAAGCGGTTATCAACCTTCGCAAATCAAAAAAGCTTACGGGATCGATCGTCTGACTGCTACGGGGATGGGACAAACCATCGCCATTGTGGACGCTTACGGGAGTCCAACCATCCAAAATGACTTAGCCACGTTTGACGCTCAGTTCGGTTTACCCGCGGCCAACTTGCAAATCGCTTATCCTAGTGGAAAGCCCAACCGGACGGACGGTGGCTGGGCGTTGGAAACCGCCATGGATGTGGAATGGGCCCACGCTCTTGCGCCCAACGCTAAAATTCTGTTGGTTGTAGCAAAATCCGCTTCCATATCTGACCTGGTGACCGCCATTGACTACGCTTCCAATAATGGAGCACAAGTGGTCAGCAACAGCTGGGGCGGTGCTGAATTCTCTAGCGAATCCAGCTATGATTCCCACTTTCAACATCCCGGTACGATTTATCTCGCCTCATCGGGGGACAGTGGTGCAGGAACCGGATGGCCCGCGGTATCCCCCTTTGTGTTGGCAGTAGGGGGGACGTCTCTTCAGATCGATACGAGCGGCAATTACCTGAGCGAATCAGGTTGGTCTGGCTCCGGCGGTGGGACAAGCACCTATGTGGCCCGCCCGAGTTATCAGGATGGGTGGTCCAATATTGTCGGGACTCAACGCGGAAATCCGGATATCTCATTTGACGCGGACCCCTATACTGGAGTGGCTGTTTACAGTGGAACCAAATATCAAGGACAATCCGGTTGGTTCGTTGTGGGCGGTACCAGTTTGGGTTCTCCCTGCTGGGCGGCGATGCTCGCTCTAGTTGACCAAGGTAGAACCATGCCGTTATCCAGTCTGGACACGATTCAACAACTGTACCAGATTGCCGGGACAACCAACAGTTCCGGTTACACAAACAACTACCACGATGTCACGCAGGGCAGCAATGGAGGATTTACCAGCATTTCGGGATACGACCTGGTTACAGGAATCGGCAGTCCCAAAGCCGATGCGCTAATCCCCGCCTTGACACAAGCGCCTTAACCTGGGATAAAGTGGATTATCCGAGCGACTAATAATAGGGAGCTCCCTCCATTCGCATCGGGCTTCTTCTCTTTTGTGTTCGGAGTTTAGGGAAAGTAAAAAGGGAAAGTGAGAGACCGCTATTTTCAGCTGGCCAATCACTTTCCCTTTTTTTAAGACTTTAGGGAAAACCGCATGATCTCGACGCCACTTCAGTAGATGTGCGTGAAGAAACCCAAGCCCGTTTCTTTCGCCGCCTCATCAAACCATTTTATTTTGCTAACACGGATTTGACGGCTTGCTCGATTTCTATGTAGCTTGTGCAGCGGCAAATGTTCGATTCGAGCCATTCTTGAATGAGTTGATCGTCGGCGTCGGGATGCCGCTCTGTCAAAGCATAGGTATTCATAATGAACCCCGGTGTGCAATAGCCGCACTGGAATGCAAACTGTTCAACAAACGCCTGTTGGATTGGGGTGTTTTTCAGCCCTTCGATCGTCGTAATCGATTTTCCCACTGTTTCGATGGCGAGCATCATGCACGATTTGATTGGCTTGCCGTCGACCAGTACGGTACAAGCGCCGCAATCGCCGTTCAGGCAGCCGGGTTTGGTTCCAGTGAAACGAAGTTCGTTCCGGAGAACAAACAACAATGTATCGGCCTGACGGGCGAAGACGAAATGTTCCTCCCCGTTTATGTGAAGAAGCATTTCGCATTTTGTCGCTCGTTCCATTGTTTCATTCTCCTTCCAGCGCAGTGATGGTGTCGAAAAGCGTCTGTTTTAGCACGAACAGGCGGTATTCCGCTGACCCTTCGATATCATCCAAAATCGGGTGAGGAAGAGCTTGAAGGGCATCGGCAATGCGGACATCGGGCGGAAGGTGCCGCGCGTTCAGCCGCTCTTCCACCGCTTTTGAACGGAACGGAAACGGACAGACACCGCTGAAGGCGACGCGAAGCCGTTCGTCCTTTTTGATGGCGGCGACCGTGACAAGCGGATAACCGACCTCCCCTTGTTTGCGGCGCTTCGTATGAAAGTGGGGAAGCGATAAATACGATGAATCAATTTTCACTTGAACGAGAAATTCCCCATGTTCCAGACGCATGTACTGACGAAACACTTTATGAATGGAACGTTGCTTCAGGCCTTCCTTTCCGGCGATGATGACGTCGCAGTCGGCAAGCAATAAAGGAAGGACGGCTTCACGGTAAAAAATTTGTCCGCAAATGTTGCCGCCGAGCGTAATCTGGTTGCGCGCCGTTCGGTCGGCGACCTCGCTCGCCGCCTTCGTCAATAGTGGGAAAGGATTCGCTTCTTCGATTGTTGTAAGCGACAATGCCGAGCCAAGTACAAGTTGACGCGACCCCGCTTCAAGCGTACGGCACTCGGGAATTTGCTTAATGTCAATCACTGCATCGGCAAAGACGAGATGAAACCGGGAAAGCGTGATAATTTCGGTTCCACCGCCGTAATATAGGGGTTTTTGCCCGTGCCACCGCAGGCTTTCAAATAACCGGACGGCTTCTTCGATCAATGACGGTCGATAATACGTAAAGTCAAATGGAACCACGTCGCTCACCTTTTGTTCGCCAAATGAGTTCGGGAAACAGCGGCAGCTCATTGAGCGGGACTCCGGCAGCGACGGATAAGGCGTTTGCCAGTGCCGCCGGCATCCCGATGAGACCGTGCTCGCCGACACCGCGGGCCCCGTATGGCGCGTCGATTTGCGGTGTTTCCACGAATTCCACAATATATTCCGGATGCTCGCCGAACCGGATCGGTCTGTATGTCCGCAATTGCGGGTTCAATATCCGCTCATACCGGTCAAACGAAAATGTTTCGCGGCTGGCAAAGCTGAGCCCCATACTCATGGCGCCCATTGTCTGCCCGAGCGCGGCTCTTGGGTTAAGCACTTTCCCGATATCAATGACAGACACGGCTTTTATGATTTTGTACGTGTAGTCGCGTTGGTCGAATTCAATCTCCACCCCGTATGCGCACACCGTCCATTCCGGACCAGGCTTTCCCGCACCGGTTTCTTTGTCCAACGGGGTTAAATGGCGCATAATGTAGTTGCCCCGTCCGATGATTTGGCCGCCGATCGCGTTTCCGTTCGGGTACTTATAGCCGTAGGCGATGTCTTTAATCGGAATATAAATGCCAGGGTCATCGCGCAAAAACACTTTGCCGTAGCCGACCTCCAAATCTTCGATGGGCGCGTGGAGTATGCAGGAGGCAATCTTTTTTAATTGACGAATGGCATCGTCCGCCGCTTCCAGTACGGCCCGGCCCGCCATAAACGTGCCGCGGCTGGCGACCGTTTTCCAGTGCTCCGGTGTCGTTTGCGTATCGACGTCCATTTTCACGTGGATGTCGTCGATATCCATTTTCAGCTTTTCCGCGAGGATCTGCGCCAAAACGGTTTTCGTTCCTGTACCGATTTCCACCACACCGGACATCAGGTTCACGCTCCCGTCCGGATTAAACGTTATAATTGCTCCGGAACCGGCATCGGTATCGATGGTCGATGTTTTCCACCCACAGCTGATGCCTTTCGCGCGGACGGTGCGGGGATCGATTTCGATGCGCTGCCATTCGTCCCATTGAATGAGTTCGCGCAACCGCTCGATACATGCCGGCAAATTGCCGACGTTGCTTTGATTGAGTAGGACTTGGGTTGGGGTCATGTGGCCGGGACGAATCGCATTTTTCATTCGCAACTCCACCTTATCCATGTTCAGCTTTTCCGCAAGCAAATCAATCGCCCGTTCCATTGCAAAAGCCTGTTCGCAATGACCGAAACTCCGAAACGGCGAGGCGTACGGATGGTTCGTATAGACGCATAATGAATCGCACCATACGTTTTCGATATGATATGGACCGGTACAGTCAATTGCCGCGGCACGACTGACGTCAATGGCTTTATCAGAATAAGCACCGCCGTCAAAGAAAAATAAGATTTCCGCCACTTTCATATAGCCGTCCGTCGTACAGCCTAGTTTGACGGTTGCCTCCATGCCGATGTGCACCGGCGATGTAATCAGATCCTCTTCTCTTGTGTTCCAGACGCTTACTTTGCGACCGCCGACGGCTTTGGAGGCCAGATAGGCGAGAAGCTCCAATTGTACGGGGGATTTCCCGCCGTAGGCCCCGCCGACAAGAGGAGTATGCACGATGATTTTGCCAACATCTTCACCAAAATAGGAGCTAATCAGTTTTTTTATCATAAATGGTGCCTGGGATGAGGAGGAAATAACAATGCTTCCGTCCGGAAAAATCTCCGCGGTGGCGCACCTTGTTTCCATCGCCGCGTGGTCCGACGGAGAAAAAGCAAAGCTGGCCTCGACAACGACATCACTTTCCGCCCATGCTTTCTCCATATTGCCTTTGCGGATTTTTGTACGGTGTGCGATGTTGGTGTTCGGTTCAGGATAAGTGTATTTCTCTTTTTGGTAGCTTCCCAATTTCTCGTGGATCAATGGAGCTCCTTTTTGCAATGCTTCGTGCGGCGAGCCGACGGCAGGGAGCGGTTTGTACACAACGCGAACAAGGTTGGCCGCTTGTTCCGCCTGCACGGGCGTATCGGCAACAACAACGGCAACGACCTCGCCATGGTAGCGCACTTTGTCAAAGGCGATCGGGGGACGGTCGCGCAAGTCCTCTCCCGTCAGCGGCAGTCCTTCTCCGGTGATCACCGCGCGCACCCCGGGAATTGAGAACGCCTTTTCCGTATGGATTCCGCGAATGCGCGCATGGGCATACGGGCTTGTGACTAGTTTGGCATGCAGCATTCCCACCTCGATGGAATCATGCGTGTATTTCGCCCTTCCGGTTACTTTATCCCATGATTCTTTGCGAATGACGCTTTTTCCGATCAATTCCTCACCTCCTTTGCCTATAAAGCGAAACAGCCGCCGCTAAGGAGTCCCGAGGTACGTCCGTTTTCTCAATGAACCTGCGCGTTTCCCACTTTATTGATAATACGCCGAACAATCGACGCGAATGATTATCGCAACTACGCCCTGTTTGTTCGAACAGGCGATGTATCCCCCATTTTTATTCGTGCGGGCCCCGGGTGAAATTGATATCACAAGGGTTCGCTGGAAAGAAGTACCGACCATGCTTGTTCCGTCCATTCTCAGCCATATGAGAAGCAATGCTCCAAATGAACACCGGGAAAAATTCAAACAAGGAGAGCAAGAAGCGAATGAGGCGATCCAAGCCTTGTTAAAGCGGGTCGAAGCAACACGCGGCGGCGCAAGAAAAGCAAAAAAATTATCCCGGCTCATCACCCTCTACCTGAAAACGGTGGGAATACGTGAACTGCCTAAATATATCCTATCCGGTATTTTGATATCAGAGAAGCCATTTTAGAAGAAGCGAAAATTCTTTTTGATCAAGGAATCATTGAAAAAAAAGAAGATGTCTTCTATTTGAGGTTAGATGAGCTGGTCGCCTTGTTGGAGAACCGCTTAAAGGATGATGTCAAGGAATTGATTCATTCCCGGAAGGTGTTGGAAACGCAGTACCGGAAGCTCACCCCTCCTCGTGTCATGCGTGACGGAGATTGGAGGGATGATGACCCACGGTTCCGTTGTGGCAAGAGAGTACGGAATCCCCGCCGTTGTCGGTGTGGAGAATGCAACAAAAATATTAAAAGATGGCCAATATGTCCGTGTTGATGGCACAACAGGTTATGTGGAGATATTGGATGAGAATAGTTGATAGAGTTACGGAAACCAAAAGCGAAATATGTGGCCGCTCTAAAAAAGGTTGAGTCAAATGACAAACCCAGTGGTTTTTCCACTGGGTTTGTATTGACTCACACAACATAAGTTGTGAGCTCATTGTGTCTCAATCCTGTGAATAACCACCAATGCGAAATATGTCCGCTAAGAGACTTACTTTTTTAACCCAAGGAGATTTTTGCATATAATCCATAATGGTTGTATTTTTCTCCAAAAATTAATGATGGACTGAATTACCTTAGGCATAGGAATAAAATTCAATACTTGTAACATTAAACTACGGATATCCATTCCATTTAAAGAAGGTAGCGAAGTGGTCATTTTTCAGAAATCCCCCTTCCGTTTTCTGGGGATAGGTTATTCTGACTGATGTGATGTGGAAAGGGCTGATGTTGCTAGTTATATGCATATTTTCTCATTTTGGTTTGTGTGCTAATCACGATTTTTACGCTATTAGGAATTCGTAGTTTCCAGGAAGAAAGGAGAGGAATAAGGTGATTTCGGAGTCAGAGGAAAGGGGGATCAGATGAGTTATGGTTACGGCTTTGGAATCGGACTTCGTCGACTCTTGATTTTCCTGTTGGTGATCGCCACCATCTTTGTTTTTGCCGGAGTAGGTTTTGGTTATTAAAATGAGTTAAAAAAGTGGGATCAACGGCACACACTTTTGGTGGCTCATTACCTGACAAAGTTCGGGGGCTCCGATTTTCCGTCTTCGCTCCGTACTCAACGGGAAAGGACCCGCTACCCTTAAAGAGGTGGCTGTTTTCCCAGGAGCGACCTTTGAGCGCAGAGATTTGGGAGTGAGAGAGAGAACGGCGAACTCGGAATTAGCAGTCTCACAAACAAGCTACATGTAGCTTGTTTGTCTTTTTTTGAAGGTCCTGTCTGGTACATCTTCGTTTTATTTACAATCGGATAAAACTTGTTCCCACTTTGGGGAAAGGGAGTCCGGTCAGGCGCTTTCTGATCAGAACCTAGGTGACATCCTCCCCCGAATAAATTCGGGGGCATCCACTTAGGATGCATACAGTGAAGCACTGTACTTCGGTTCAGTGACACCATGCCAACCAAGATGGTAGGACATGGTCACGGGCCGTGCCACTCGGCCACTACTCCTCTTCATAGGAGATACCTTGAAAGCTTTTTCGAAGATATTGAGTGCTCCGTTCGCATCCGCATGAGCATTCCAACCGCAAGAGCAAAGGTATAAACCTCGATGCTTTCGATTAGAAACAAGAATCTGGCCACAAGAGTGACAAGTTCTTGAAGTATTCCTTTCATCGATATGGTCTCGTACTTCCATTCCTGCCAGTTCACCTTTGTATTTGATCATGTTGATGATCTTGCTGTAAGGCCAGCTATGTAAACGTTGGTTCACGGAGTCACCATAGTCAATGTTCTCCCGAATCCCATTCAGATCACCAATTGCAATCTCTTTTACTCCTTTTTTGAGGCATTCGGAAATCAGATGAGTTGTTGCAATATGAAGGAGATGGTCGACTTGTTTTCTCTCCTTATGAGAGATTTGAAACCATCTGCGAGATTTTTGCTCTAAGTTCGCTCGTACCTTTTGCCAGTACCTGCGGATTGCCTTGATCTGACGACCAGAATACAGAGAAGCTGTGCCATCATCGAATACACATGCCATGAGGATGGTCTCACCCAGATCGATTGCCACCCGTCCCGATCCTTTATTTTTACTAGGCTTCACTTCCACCATCAGACGGGCTTCAAGTTGCCCGGAAATCTTATCGTAGATGATGGACAGTTGCCTGATGCGCTCATATTGAACATGAGGACGGTGGGAGATTCGGAATGAGACACTTTTCACGTCTTGGCGATTGGTTCCAAGACTGAGGGTGACTTTATTTCCTTCGATCTTGAAGCCGCTCTGAACATATTTGAGAGGAGAAAGATAACTTTTTCTCCGGAATCCAGGTGCATTGTGTTGGGTGAGTCCTTTCTTCCTTAATTCAAAAAAACTCTTATATGCCTGGATCACCTCATCTCGTGTAAGTTGCACTGACATGGAGTAATATCCTCTAGTTCGTGGTAGCTCTTTCAAAATGAGATTGAGGTTTTTTCGAGAAACCTTTACTTTCCCTTTCTCCTCATACTCTTTTCGAAGATGCCATAAAAGACCATTGTATACTTTGGTAGCACAAAGCATGGCATCTTTCAGCACAGCTTCTGTTTTAGGATCTATATGAATCTTGGCTTTGATCGTGATCATCGGCATCTTTTAATCACCTCCTTCCTCTTTTGTTTTTTGACCTTTGATGTAACGTTGAATCGTCTCACTGGAAACTTGTCCAGCCGATCCAACATAGTAGCTTGGATTCCATAAGTGACCATTTCGAAGAATCTTTTTTAACTCAGGATGTTTTGTAAAAAGGGTTCGAGCGGTAGATCCTTTCAGTACTTTTGCAATAATAGAAGGAGCTACCTTAGGAGGCGCAGACAAGAAAACATGAACATGGTCTTCCATTACTTCAAGAGCTATTAATTCATATCCATGTTCTAGACACAATGCTTTTATTGCTTCTTTCAGTGTCTCACCAACTGATTCACGCAGAACCTTTCTGCGATATTTGGTAGACCATACGAAATGGTAATTAAGGCTATAAACCGCTGCCCTTGTTGACCTCCAAGATTTTTTTCTCATACTATTATGGTATACCTTATATCAAGAATTTTCAATCTTAAAGAGGCGAGGGAGCAGTAATCCCCCTCAATGAATTGAGGGGGATTACTGCTCCCTCGCGCTCCCCCAATATCTAAATTAACTGTTCTCTCGTAGAAAAGAATCGGCTTGTTCGGCGGCTTCTTCTTCTGACTGAAAATCAAACAGACGGTGCATCTCGTGAATCACTTTCCAAATCTCGTCTTTGGAATACCCTAAGTTCTTTAATGCCAATGTTGCATAACCGATTACATGATTATGGTTCACGGATACTGATCCCCTTTACAGTGTTTATCAGTAATATTCTAAGCAGAAAACATGCTTCCGAATACGTTCAGGTCGCAATTTAGTGTAAAAGGAGTCGCTCCATGGTCCATTTTGCTATGCAAGCGCCATCTGCAAGAGTGGCATCGAATATTCGAATGTTTGTGTAATGAGTCAATCCAAAACTTTCTGCGTCATTGCCGATATAGTGGCTTGCTATTGCTATAGAAGGCAATATCAGATACATCATGATTACGGAGATAGACTATTTGCTACTCATCTGATAAATCCCCAACTATAAAGAGCGAGCTTCGTGTGCGCTTAAATAAACTCTTCTCCCCGTCCCCGGACAAGGGGGCAAATTTTTTTTAAAAATTGCGCCAAAACCCTTGTCAAAGGGTGATGAGGCTTTGTATTATAACAGTAAGATATACTCAGGTATTGTTATAAAACAATTCGGTGGAAGGGGCATCATCCATGACCACTCATACATCGACGCATGGGAAAACCGACTCTGTTACCTTCAATTCGGATGAGCGTGCATCTCTCCAACTGGTTCACTCGGGAAATCGAGTCCATGCCAAAACCGGAATTCGACCGCAAGTGAACTCCACTGACCATTTTCGGCTGATGGAATGGGAAGTTACACCCGGTCGTACGATAGCCGTGTTGTCACCCACATCCAGTTCGTCCGACTCATCCGCCATCGAGGAATGGGTACGATGGATGGAGCAACTGGCAGCTCGGGATGAGCTGAAAGCTTTGATCTTCACCTGCCATGGCGGTCGTTTCCTGTTTTCCTCCAGCCACCTACAAGGGGAGTGGCGGGAGTTCTTCGAGTCGGGATTGGAGCTCATGGAGCGGATGAATAAGCCACTGATAGCAGCGGTGGACGGGATGGTCTCCGGAATTGGTTGCGCAGTTGCCTTATGTACGCACGCAGTTGTGGCGAGCGAATCGGCGCAATTCATCCTGCCGGCAGGAACGGGCGTCATTCAGCGTCTGGTGAGAATTGCTCACCTGCAAAAAGGGACAGACGGCCTCGTTCAAGCGATCAACTGGCTTTGCTCCAATCGGGCGATGACAGCTCGGGAAGCGGAGGAAACGGGATGGATAGACCAATGTTGTGAAGGGGAAGCTTTGCCATTGGCGGTTGCTTGGGCGAAAGCGGCGGCTACGGCCGGGCAGGGGCCGCTCGCCGAAGCGTTTGTACGCCGCAGGGCGTGGCGGAATGATTGGGAGCGCCCCAGGCCGTTCGTTTTACCAGACAGAAAAGAGTGGGAACGGATCACGGCAGGAACAAGCGATCAGGATACACGACCGAAAGAAATTCTGTCCTTGATTCAAACTGGCTATGAACAAGGATTTTCGGCGGGGCTGGACCATGAGCGGAAATGGTGGGCCGCGCAAACTCAACGGTTGGAAGTGGATCAATTCTCCCACGGTAGTCATACCGTTCGGTCATTGACGCAGGAGGAAGAAGAGCAGTGGATCCGCGAAGGTCAGTTGCTTCCGCCCGATTCCCCTTTTTACCCGGGCATCTCTCCGGTGCCGTCTTGGCAATACCGGACTACCGATCCGGTGACGGTGATACCCGTACGTAGGCCCGGTCCGAGGGAAGTGTTGGTGTACGTGTTGGCTCGCGGGGCGAATTTCTCCGGCTTGGTGGTGGAGACGGGGCGTGTAGTAAGGGAGGAAAAGGCGATCCATGCTGGAGATGCCGTCGTGGTCATACCCAGTGGTTTACAAGAAACGGAAGGACGGTTCGTGACAGTAGGGGCGGAACAGGTATTCCCCAAACCATCCAATTTGTCTTTTGCGGAGGCAGCCGATTTGCTTCCGTGGATGACGGCGCACCGCATCACTCGGCATCGGGCAGGGGGACGCGTCTGGATTGACGGTTTGGAGGAAAGTGCGGCGCTGGCTTGTTTCACCTTGGTTCAACATGATGAAGGGAAGGTGACGGTGATGACGTCGTCGGATCGGGAAAGGCGAATGACGGAGGAATGGAAAGCCGAGGCGTTGGATCAGCGTCATTTACGTTACCGCGGTGTTTTCACCAAAATCCCGGCCGACTCCTCCGCTTGGCGCAGGTGGGAGGAGATGGGGAAAAAGGTGATAGAGGATTTTCAGCGTCGCAATCGTGGGGAGTTGGCTGATTGGAGCGCCACTTTCTACGGAGAGCGCACATTCGGCAGAGCTTACCAACTGTTGAAGGATGGCGGGCTCTTGGTAGTGGCGGGTGCCCGTGAAGGGGAGCAACTGACGTTTATCGGGAAAAGGGGAGAGAGCTCACCTTCTACCTTGCTGGAGCAGCCTGGTGAGTCGGTCGTCTTGTTCTACGGAATGGGTCAGCGAGGGGATGAAGTGATGGACCCGTTCGGTTGGCGGGTGATCCAAGTTGCCGAGCGACGTCAGGATCACTTGGTGATCGTGACCCAATCCGAAGCGCAGAAACGGTGGCTGCAAGGTCGGCTCGGTGAGCATGTGGCGGGCATTATCAGCATCGAGGAGTGCGCGGCCTCTTGGCCAGGAGAATTTGATTGGCCTCCTTCCGTTCCCTATTTGCCAAACCCTTCCGAACAGAAAAAGGATTGGTTGTTGACGCGACAACTGTTCGAACGACGGACAATTCGTCCCTTGCGCACCGTGATCGGTGAATGTATCCGAACGATGCATAATCCGGAGGGTTATGCGGACGTGGTGGTGGACCGGGCGGATCACGATGCTTTGGGGATCAGCCTGCATTTGGTCAAACCGAAGACGGGGCGTGTTGTTTTTGGTGAGAATATGGCTGGGAAACGGTACAGCTTTTACGCTTCCACCATGATGGAATCGGAGCGGCGAATCGTCACACCGTCGGCGACCATCGTCGGATGTGGGCTTCCCGAACCCGAAGACGTGCAACGCGTGCTGGAATGGATAGAAAACGGAGTGTTCCGGAAGGAACGACGTTTCGTAATGGCGGAAACGGAACACAGAGGAAGGGTCACTACCGCGTTGGGCGATCTCCTTACGGTGGATCAACTGTATGAAGCGTGGAGCTCGCGGTGTTGATACATCAGAGAATTGGCCGGTGGATTCGGGATATGATTTCTACCCGATCCCCGGTCAGTTTAAACACATTTTGGATATAAAAAGACCCGACATCCCAGAACGGGTGCTGGGTCTACTATGTATGAACTGACACTCACTGCCATTTCCTCCTAAATGGAAAGGCGCAGATGTGTTACAGAAAAAGTCGCCTGAAAGCCCATGGTTTCAATCGTGGGATGAAAGGCTGCGTTGCTCGGTATCCCCTTTTGGGGATGGTTAGGGCAACCAATTTGCTGGATAATCGAACGTACGAGCGGTGCTCATCCCACTGGTAGTGGGTTTGTTCCTGTGTACGTCATGATATGAGGTTCCAGTGGCGAACCAATCACTCCCACTGGGTAAAACCATGAGAGTGAGTGTAAAGGAACTAGCGTACTGGTAACAGGTACGCCGCCCATGTGGGTACATACGGCAAGAAACGTAGAACTG
>NZ_JANRHH010000050.1 GCF_030433435.1 Polycladomyces subterraneus | reverse complement strand
GTGCTCAACCTGTACGCATCCTGATTGGATGCCCCCGAATTTATTCGGGGGAGGATGTCACGAGTCCCCGTACCACGGTCCGGTGACTCCTCCTCATACGAATAAGGAGCAGAGATTGTTTGTTCCCTTTCAATCCTGACCCATCGACGATTTCGACTCGGAACTCCTCTTTTGTGCCGGCAGCGCCGCTCTTTCCGTTACCAATGGAAGGAAATATCGACGATACGACCAAACAAGGTGTCCCCAAAGGAGCAAGAGGAACACCGCCAGTGGCAACATACCCGGATCAACAAACCAGTGAAAACAGAAGATGTTGACGACAAGCGGAGCCAAAACGACCAGCGCAAGAGGGACGAAGCGGTTATTCACAAGCAGTAGGGCAGCGACCAATTCTGTCCCCTTGACCAGTACCAACAGATATCCATTCCCCAGAAACGCTTCCGCAGCGGAACTGGTGGGCAAAAATGCACCCAACCCCAGAATGACCGCCCACCCGTTCAGAGCGGCTGACAGGAAAATCAGACCCAGCAACCAACGGGAAATCGTCACCATTATCATCTTATATCCTCCTTCCTTCTCATCACGCGAGATATGGAATAGTCCGCCTCTTTTCATCAACGGACACATCCTAACGTCCTATGATCCCGTTCAAATCCTGCAACCGTTTTTGCGGAAGCTGGGGATAACCAACGCCCACCACCCGGACCCTGATCCGTTTTCCCTCGTCCGTCGTCACCTGCTTTTCCGTGCTAGAAGCGGATGAGACCAGCAAATCCAACGATCCATCCGGACGGATGGTCCACTCCCCATTGGCAAATCTGGTTCCGTAGACGTCAGGGGAAACCTCTCGCAGGAACAGCAGCATCTGTTGGTGCGGGCGGGGTTTCACATACAGAGGATCCTTCACGTAAACGGGGTTGCCACGCTCGTCACGAATACCTTCGAAATGCATGCGATCATGTTTGGCAATACGGATATGCTTCTCTTTCACCTCCCCCTTGAGGACACGCTCCACTTGAAACGGATATAAGAGAGAGGTATTCGTGTCCCGACGTCCAGCCACGTCGAGATACGAACCCACGACAATGACGGGCGAATCGTGGATCAACGTCTTCCAATCATCAGTGGCGGCAACATCTAGATACATCACCATCTCCTTGGGGGGCTGATTGCTTGTTGCACCCACCCCCCACGCCAATCACAGCCGCCAGCACGAGCAATACGATCTACCACCGCATGATTCCACATCCTTGTTGATTGATGTTCCCCATCGGAACGAATCATTGATTCAATATTACTTATGCAATACACGTTCACCTCCTTTATCAAAAATAATGACCCGGCACTGGGTTGCCGGGTACAATTCTTTCACATCTCCAACAGACCGCCGGTTCCCACCAAAACCGCCCGGTTGTCGGTGGCACTTTCGATATTGGCCAGTCCTGCGTATTCTTTTTCATTCTCGGCTACGATTGAAATCGACAAGTCTGTTTCCTTTTTCTCTACCAGGTACCGGATTTCCTCCATATTACTGATTTGCTCCAGCTCCACACGCCATTGATCATCAGCGATGAAGATAAGTCCTTGCCGAAACGCTACTGTAATCGGTTCTTCCTTTTGGGGCGAAAAGATTTGCAGGGATTGAATGGATTGTCGCTGTGCCATTATTTCACCTCCCCCACCATCATAATGGGGAAAGAAAGAGGTGAAAAGATGCTTTGTATCTGGAAGCTGCTCCCGACCTATTGTAAACCGGTGAACCGGCTCCCGAAAAACCGTCTGGTGGTCAATCGTTTATTCTAAATCCACCTGATAGGTTTCTTTGATCCGCAACAAAACCAGCGTCGTGACCAGGGCGGAACCGATGACATAAAAGGTGGGTGCCAATGGGTTATGGGTGAGCGAAACAAGGTAGGTGGCGACAAACGGTGCTGTGCCGCCAAAAGTGGCAACAGCCACGTTGTAGCCCACCGATAACGCACTGGCTCGTACCTTCGTCGGAAACATCTCCGCCAGTGTGGTCGGTGCGGGTCCGTTATACAACGCGCAAAAGACGGCCAACAACAGTTGCGACACCAACAGCATGGTCATCCCGTCATCCATCAAGTGAAACAGCGAGTACACCGTCACCGCCAATCCAACGGACGACCCGAGCAGCAGCGGTTTGCGCCCGTATCGGTCCGACAGCCACCCCACCAGCGGGATCAACAGGCTGAAAAAGGCCAGCATGACAGAGTTCACAATCAAACCGGTGGACAAGGGCAGTTTCAACACTTCAGACAGATAGGTGGGCATGTAGGTGAGCAGGAGGTAGTACGAAACGGTCCAATGCATCGTAAACCCAATCGTTTTTAGCAGCTGAAGGGGATATTTGCGAAAAGCATCTATCAGGGGACGCTTCGGCACTTCGTCCGCTCGTTTTAACCCTTCAAAAAACGGGGTGTCCTTCATTCTCACTCGCAAGTACCAACCGACTATACCGACAAGCACGCCGCCGATAAACGGCAGACGCCAACCCCAGTTGTAGAGAGCCTGCTCGGACAATGTCGAATTGAGCCAGGCAGCAATCAGGGAGCCGAGCAACAGCGATACACCCGAACCAAATTCCAGCCAACTGCCGGCCAAACCGCGCTTTCCTCGCGGGGCATACTCTACGATGAACGACGTACTGCTACCCCATTCTCCTCCGGCAGACAAGCCCTGAAGCAGTCGGGCCAAGATCAGCAACACCGGCGCCCAGATCCCGATTTGCGCATAAGTCGGCAACACGCCGATCATGAAGGTGGCCATCCCCATCAAAAAAATGGTGAACATGAGCGAAGTTTTTCGGCCCAACCGATCACTGACCGACCCGAAAAACAACGCCCCTAACGGCCGAAAGACAAACCCGATGGCAAACACGGCAAATGTCATCAACAGCGAGGCGATCCGGTCGCCGGCGGGAAAGAACAGCTTACTGATCACCGGCGCGAAATATCCGTAAACTGCCCAGTCATACCACTCCATGATATTCCCGAACGTACCTACCAGCACTGCCTTTCTCGAGGCAGCACCTTCGACGGGTGCCTTGGTTCCCACCGATTGCACCCGCTTCGGTGTTACCTCCGGCTTCGGGTTCATGCACCACACTCCTTTTTTCTTTTTACGTAACCTCTTTTCTGAATGATGAAACTTTTCATTCGGGAAAATAGGCCTTCTGGAGTATGTAAGTTCCCGGAACCTTGATGGATTTGAGGACTTTTTTAGGATGTCTGTGTTTTAGATGAGGTCGTATCTGGTCCATATCGTTCGTCGTTGGCGAACACATGCAACTGACCGTGCGGAAAGCGAACCTCCTTGCGGTTGTTTCAACTCCGTCATCAGATCCTCCTCTTGTTTTGCCGGACCACTGGAGCTCCATCTTTAATAATACAATTTCGAATTATCGATATGTTTTAGGGAAAACCGGCAGGAGAAGACGGCAACTTGGAGAACATCCCATACGGTCCTCTTTCAACACCACCCAACAGGGAGTGAATGCGGTGTACACGTTGTTTCGATACAACTGGCATGTTCGGGACGAATGGTTTCAATTGTGCGATACTTTGCCTCATGAGGAATTGATGCGTCCGCACCGGCGGGTTGGGCAATATCCTGCACACCTTGTTTCACATCGTGGATGTGGAATACAGTTGGATCCTCCTTCTTCAGGGAAAACCGGATTTTGAGGAAACGCTTGAACAGCATGCCACACTCGCATCCGTCAAACGTTTATCTGAATCCTTTCGGCCTGAAGTGTAAGGTTTTGTGCGGATGTGGTTGGATGAGATGGAAACCCGCACCGGATCACAGGACGAAACGGGCAACCATCCACATTTACAGAAAAAGCCGCCTGAAAGCCCACGGTTTCAATCGTGGGATGAAAGGCGGCGTTGCTCGGCATCCCCTTTTGGGGATGGTAAGGGCAACCAATTTGCTGTATAATCGAACGTACGAGCGGTGCTCATCCCACTGGTAGTGGGTTTGTTCCTGTGTACGTCATGGTATGAGGTTCCAGTGGCGAACCAATCACTCCCACTGGGTAAAACCATGAGAGTGAGTGAAAAGGAACTAGCGTACTGGTAACAGGTACGCCGCCCATGTGGG
>NZ_JANRHH010000049.1 GCF_030433435.1 Polycladomyces subterraneus | reverse complement strand
AACCACTCAAGAATCCCACGGTTTTAGCCGTGTGGAGTGTCAAGCGGCGGATCATTATGCCAAGTGGCGACAGGAACTGATGTTGTCGGAATTTCTCTACGGGGGTTTGGGCGAAAATTTCACCGTCACCGGTTTGGATGAACATAACGTTTGTATCAGTGACGTATACCGAATAGGGGAGGCGGTGGTGCAAGTCCCCCAACCGCGTATGACGTGTTGGAAGCCGGCCAGGTTGTGGGGCGTTCCCGATCTCGTGCGTCGGATCAAGGAGACGGGTCGTACCGGTTGGTATCTGCGGGTGCTGGAGGAAGGCAGGGTAGCGTCGGGAGAGCGGATGGAGTTGATGGATCGCCCTTGTCCCCAATGGACGATCGCCAGATGCAATGATGTGGTATAATGATGTGGTATACAGTGCCTCTCCCGATCGGGCGGAATGGGCCGAATTGGCCGATTGCCCCTATTTAGCGGATAGTTGGATACAAATGCTGAAGCGTCGTTTGCAAAATGAAGCCGGTCAGGCGGATGAGGGCGTGTCTGACAAGTGATGAGATGGAGGGAACTCTTTCCCCAAAGCGTGACTTCACCATGTGGTGAACGATTCGGGGAAAAAGCTTCCCAGAGTATAGCCGCTTTGAATCATTGATCTATCAGACTCGTCCAGGTTACCAATTGAGAGGAGGAACGAACATGGCATTGAAGGGTGTGTTGCCCCCTCCCCACCGCGTTCCCGTTTTCTGACACGGGCGGGAGCGCAAGTTGACCCGCCCGACAGTGTACAAACTGAATCGGGAGGGGTCCGGAATGAGAATCGGTATGTGGGGAGTCGTAGTGGCGGCCGTATTGTGGGGAACGGCTGGAATGACGGCCAAAGTGCTGACAACAAATTATGGAACAGATCCGTTGACGATCGGGGCGTTTCGTTTACTGTTCGGCGCACCGGTGTTATTGGCAGCGGCATGGCGGGAGAGCGCCCGTACGGGGAGTATTGGAAGGCTCACAAGTCATTCCTGGCTTTGGCTGGTGTTGTTCGGCGTAGGGGTTGCAGGATATCAGGCGTGCTATTTTTCCGCGGTGGGCCAAACCATGGTGTCGACTGCGACCCTGCTGACCGTTTGTACCGCCCCACTGATGGTCAGTGTGGTGGCGCGTTGGTGGCTGAAGGAGCGTTGGACCTTCACCACCAGTTGGGCATTGGTGTTGGGCGTGATCGGCACGAGCATGTTGATCGGGCTCCACAGCCTGCAAGGTTTAACCGAACCGCGCCTGTGGCAGGGGAACCTGCTGGCATTGTCGGCGGCGGCTTGTTACGGCGGTTATACGTTGATCAGCAAGCGGTTGGTTCGGGACGTGCCGCCACTGTTGGTGATCGGAGTTGCTTTTTCGATCGGTGCAATCCTGTTGCTTCCGGTGCTCAGTTGGCCGGTGCTTCCCTGGCAGGGATGGTTGCTGCTCGTCTACCTGGGCTGGGTCCCGACGGCCCTGGCCTATGTACTGTTTATCCACGGCATGCGTTATGTCACAGCAACATCGGCATCCATTTGGTCGTTAGCTGAGCCGTTGACCGCTACGCTGTTAGCCATCACACTGCTGGGAGAACGTCTGTCCCTCAGCGGATGGTTGGGTGCGCTCATACTATTGTGCTCCATGTTTTTGATCGCGAAAAAAGAGGCGAAATCAAACCAATCGCCTTTGCCAACAAAATAAAACCGTAGGCATAGCAGTTGTGAGTTACGGCGGGAGGATGGTCCCGCCGTTTCGCTGGTTAAAAATAATGGAGTTAGGGGGTTAGGATGGGGATTACTGGGCCATTCAACAAAGAGGTATGGGATCAGGCGAAAGCACTTGGTTATTTGGGAGGAAACATGGGCGATGAGATGAACCTTTCCTAGTATTTATAGGAAAATTCCGATTAATAACTCCATTATTGACATTTGAATAATCGGATAGTAATATGTGTTTCAATAAACCGAGTAATTATATCGGAATAAGTTAATTAATTTACATACGGACCGGAGATCAGCGGAGATCAGGGTGGATAATGAAATTTCGAACAATGAGCCCTATTTCGTCATATCATGCACTAGTCTTGAAAAGCTGACTATCCTGCTCAACATGATCAAATAACATCAGGAGGAAGATGGGAATGCAGAGATTGATTGTCCTGGCATTGATTGGGTTTGCTGCACAACTGGTTGACGGTGCATTGGGAATGGCTTACGGTGTCACTTCCACATCTTTGTTGTTTTTGTTTGGGATCGCACCTGCGGTAGCCTCTGCCTCGGTTCACATGGCGGAAGTAATCACCACGGCCGCTTCGGGTGCCTCTCATATCCGGTTCGGCAATGTGGATCGGACGGTCGTTATTCGTTTGATTATTCCAGGTTCGATCGGAGCATTCATCGGTGCTTGTTTCCTCAGCAATCTGCCGGGTGATCAGGTAAAACCGTACGTGGCCGCTTTTCTGTTTATTCTCGGCTTTTACGTACTCGGACGGTTTTTGTTCGGAAACGGGAATGGCACTGAGCGGAAAGAGAGTACCATTTCCAAGCGTTTTCTCATCCCGTTGGGTCTGATTGCAGGATTCGTCGATTCCACCGGTGGCGGGGGATGGGGACCGTTGACGACGCCGATCCTGCTCAGCCGGAAAGGGTTGGAACCCAGAAAAGTGGTGGGTTCGGTGGATACGAGCGAATTCGCGGTCGCCGTTTCCGCCACTCTCGGCTTCCTGATCTCCATGGGCTGGTCCAATATCAGCTGGACGTGGGTTGCGGCGCTCATGATCGGCGGAGTTTTCGCCGCTCCCATTGCCGCTTGGCTGGTTCGAATCATTCCCTCCCACCTGTTGGGCGTCTTGGTCGGGGGATTGATCATCATCACCAATGCCAAAACCTTGTTGAAGACTCTTGACTGGATTCCTTCTACTTGGCATACCGCCATCTACGGTGCTTTGAGCCTGTTGTGGGCGGGTAGCATTCTGTTGGTCGTGTTGCGGAGGGTGGGACAAAAATGGGTATCCCTGTCGGAATAAAGTCGGGCAATGTCATTCGCCGTTTCATCCGTGGATCAAAAGAGTGACCATTTTACGCAATCTTCGTGCGACTCCCGGAAAGGAGGCTTCATTCCAGATGAATCCGTCTTCCGAACAGATTGAGCGCATTCTCAAAGCGTTGGAAGGAATGCAATACGGCTCCGTGGTGATCACCGTCCACGACTCACAGATCGTTCAGATCGACAGAACCGAGAAATATCGTATATCTCTGGAAAAGTCTTCCCGAACAGCAAGCCGATCGGGGAAAGGACAGCAACAGCAGTAACGAATGCATGAATGATCATCAGGCCGACCGGTCAACCGGAGGCTCCATTCTCCTGAAATCGGGGAGAGTGGGGCCTTTTTTGCTTATCATGCGAACGAGGTGATAGGAAATGCTGGGTTTTTTCAAACGGAAACGGCTTATCTCGATGGTGATTGCTTTATCCATTTCCTTACTGGCTGGAGGGGTGTTGGGGGGCTGCAATGCAGGTGCATCTGAAGCCGATGGAAAGGTGGTGCGGATCGGTTACCAAAAGTTCGGAACCCTCAGCATCCTGAAAGCTCGCGGAACCCTGGATAAGCGTTTGAAATCAAAGGGAATCAAGGTGGAGTGGGTCCAATTTCCTGCTGGTCCGCAGCTCTTGGAGGCGATGAATGTCGGCAGTATCGATATCGGGCATACGGGCAATACACCGCCGATTTTCGCTCAGGCAGCGAAGACACCACTGGTGTATGTCGGTGCCGGAGCGCCCAAACCAGAGAACGAGGCCATCGTGGTGCCCAAAGATTCCACGATCAAGAGTGTCAAGGATCTAAAAGGGAAGAAAGTAGCACTGAATAAAGGCTCAAATGTGCACGATCTGTTGTTGCAAGTGTTGAACAAGGCGGGTTTGGAGTATAAAGACATTCAACCTGTCTATCTCCCCCCGGCAGATGCCAGAGCGGCCTTTACCAGAAAAAGCGTGGATGCGTGGGTGATTTGGGATCCGTATTATTCTGCGGCGGAGAAGGAATTGGGTGCTCGAACGATCACTGACGGTCGCGGTTACACGACCAACCGGGAATTCATACTCGCTTCCGAAACATACGCCAAGGAACACGGAGATATCGTCCGCATCATTTTGGATGAAGTGAAAAAAACAACGGATTGGTTCAACCAACATCCCGATGATACGGCGAAACTGCTCGCCAAACAGATCGGGATGGACGTGGGGGCGGTGAAGAAGGCCATTACACGATCGAAATACGGGCTGCAACCGATGGACGAAAGTATTATTCGGGAACAGCAGCGGATCGCGGATGCCTTTTATCAAGTGGGTTTGATCCCCGAAAGAATTCAGGTCGAAAAAGCGGTCTGGAACGGTAATCGGGTCAAAACCAAACAGGAAAGGACGGAGAAACGATGAACATCTTTTGGTTTATTCCCACGCATGGAGACAGCCGATACCTGGGAACCGCAAAGGGCGGGCGTGCCGTTGACCATTCATATATGAAGCAACTTGCCCAGGCGGTGGACCACCTGGGATACGAAGGTGCACTTCTGCCCACGGGGCGTTCCTGCGAAGACGCGTGGGTAGTGGCTTCTTCTCTGTTGTCCGTCACCCGGCGCATGCGTTTTCTGGTTGCGGTTCGGCCTGGCCTCATGTCCCCGTCAGCAGCGGCGCGCATGGCTGCCACCTTTGACCGTCTGTCCGGGGGGCGTTTGCTCGTTAACGTGGTGACGGGGGGGGATCCTGTCGAGTTGGCGGGGGATGGTATTCACCTGGATCACGATACGCGTTATGAACTGACCGACGAGTTCCTGACTGTCTGGCGGGAAGAGATGCAGGGCAAAGAGGTAGAGTTCCGGGGGCAACATCTGGATATCCGGGGCGGCAAATTGCTTTTCCCGCCGGTGCAAACCCCGTATCCCCCCCTGTACTTTGGCGGTTCTTCTCCGGCGGCGTTAAAAGTGGCGGCCAAACATGTGGACGTCTACCTCACTTGGGGGGAACCACCAGCCCAAGTGGCTCAAAAGATTCAACAAGTACGCAAACTGGCCGAAGAACAAGGTAGGACGGTGCGATTTGGCATCCGCCTGCACGTGATCGTGCGGGAAACGGAACAAGAAGCTTGGGATGCCGCCAACCGCTTGATCCGGTATGTGGACGACGAAGTGATCCAAACATCGAAACGGGTCCTTTCCCGATATGATTCCGTCGGACAGCAGCGAATGTCGCAACTGAACGGGTTCACGAGAAAGGATTTGGAGGTGAGCCCCAATCTGTGGGCCGGGGTTGGTCTGGTCCGGGGCGGTGCCGGCACCGCGCTCGTCGGTGATCCGCGTACAGTGGCGGAAC
Organism: Polycladomyces subterraneus; assembly: GCF_030433435.1. Lineage (NCBI taxonomy): Bacteria > Bacillati > Bacillota > Bacilli > Caryophanales > Thermoactinomycetaceae > Polycladomyces > Polycladomyces subterraneus. The sequence continues at coordinate 117,522 of NZ_JANRHH010000049.1, read as the reverse complement.
GGATGAGGGAATATGCCGCATTGGGAATCGATACATTTATTTTGTCGGGATACCCTCATTTGGAAGAGGCGTACCGGGTGGCGGAACTGCTCTTCCCGGAATTGCCCATCCAGAATATACCTTCCGCTCCGAAGCAACATATCCTCAGCCCGTTTGGGGAGATCGTCGCCAACGATCACTTTCCAAAAAAGCGGAAAGGAGTGTTTGCCGATGATCAGCGGCTTTCCACTGCGCAAAACGGTTAAACCGTTGATTCCCTGGAGTGTTCCCATCGTACTGGTGATTGTGTGGCAATGGTTGGGGGATATCGGCTGGATTTCTACGCGAACACTGCCCCAGCCGACTGATGTGGTTCTGGCAGCCATTCACTTGACCGAATCAGGTGAACTGTTTCGGTATATCGGGGACAGTACCTCACGTGCATTGTGGGGGTTGGCCATTGGGGGCAGCATCGGATTGGTGTTTGGCTTTTTGAACGGACTTTTTCCTGTTGCGGAGCGGCTGTTGGACACCACCGTCCAGATGCTCCGCAATATCCCACACCTTGCCTTGATCCCACTGGCGATATTGTGGTTCGGCATCGGGGAGGAAGTCAAACTGTTTCTCGTTGCGATGGGTGTGTTTTTTCCGATTTACTTGAACACTTTTCACGGTATCCGTTCCGTCGACCCCGGGCTCGTCGAAATGGGGAAAGTCTACGGACTTCGGGGCTGGATGCTATTTCGGAAAGTGATGTTGCCGGGTGCGATGCCCTCCATTCTGGTGGGATTAAGGTATTCCCTCGGGATCATGTGGTTGACCTTGATCGTGGCGGAAACCGTCTCTTCCGACACCGGCATCGGGTATATGGCTATGAACGCTCGGGAATTTATGCAGATGGACGTGGTGGTGTTGAGTATATTGCTGTACGCACTTCTTGGCAAGCTGGCCGATGTGCTGGCCAAGGGCCTGGAGCGTCGTTGCCTGCGCTGGCGGATCAGCCGATAACCGAGGGAAAGGGGAGTGTCTGCCGATGGATAAAACTGTTTCAGGTGCCCGATTGGAGATCGAAGGATTGCAAAAGAGATTTGGGGATCGTCTGGTTCTGCGTCATATTCACCTGCACGTGAAGCCGGGTGAATTCGTAGCCATCGTCGGAAGATCCGGGTGCGGAAAGAGTACCTTGCTACGCCAGATTGCGGGATTGGAAACACCGACGGTCGGGGGGATCGCGCTGGACGGTGATCTCGTTCGGGGCTTGAATCCGTCCGTACGGGTGATGTTTCAAGAGCACCGTCTCCTGCCGTGGCTAACGGTAGCCGACAACGTGGCATTGGGAGTGTCACAAAATCGGGAGGAAGTGGAGAAGCGGACAGCAGAAGCGCTCCGTCAAGTGGGACTGGCCGAATACGGCGGGGAATGGCCTGCTGTGCTATCTGGCGGTCAACGTCAACGGGTCGCTCTGGCCCGGGCATTGGTCAGCCGTCCACGGCTGCTGTTGCTGGATGAGCCGCTGGGCGCGTTGGATGCACTGACGAAGATCGAAATGCAGCAGCTGATCGAGCAGTTGTGGCAGGAGCAGGGATTTACGGCACTTTTGGTCACCCATGATGTGGAAGAGGCGGTGGCGCTGGCGGACCGGGTGGTGTTGCTGGAAGATGGTAGAATCGCGATGGATCTTCCGGTTGTGCTCCCGAGACCGCGTCGCCGGGGCAGTGCCAAGTTCGCGTCGCTGGTCGGCACGATTCTGGACCAACTCATGAAGACGGCGGACATCGTCCGCCATTCGAACCAAGGATGAGGGCGTGAACACCGCCTCCGCAAATGCGGGGGCTTATATTTTCAGATAAAATGAAAGGAGATTGGATGTAATGTTTCAAAAAGATAGGGTCCTGTCCGGAGGGATACATATCAAAACACGATTTCATCTTGAGGCTGTAAATTTAATAGGATTATCCCCGGAGATATCCGTACGGCGGTGGAAAGAGGTGGAAGAGAAAGAACGTGAACTACAAAAGAAGGCTTCCGATCGCATTGAAAGAATTGTATGCGGTAAACGGGTTGGAAGAATGGTTCTCCCGAAAAAATAGAGATCGGATCGAGCCGCTGCAAGTGCTGATGGTGGAAACCAGGGAGTATTGGCAAGAGGAGATGGGTTTAACGTTTGAGGGAATACCCCAACACCTCCAAGCAGATGAAGGCATTCCCTTCTTTATCGAATGTCAAGGTTGTTGGTGCTGGTGGGTGTTGTTGACGGGAAATGAAGATCCACCTGTCATTGTGGAATGCTTGGAGGAAAATGCGCAGATTTTGGCTTGCGAACGGTTGTCCGATTTTATTTTTGCGTGTGCGTGGGACTTAACTATCAACGATCGGCCTTTTGTGATTCAGGGAGAATATCACAATGAATCGGAGTTTCTAGCCTGGCTTCGGAACAAATGGGAGGAAAAGCCCCGGACGAGATTGTCTTCCTCAATCCGTCGTTATCGTTTTGGGAAAAAGGACAGACGGCTCTTGCTTTGGGAGGAAACCCGTCAATTTTTTCTTTCCGCCGATACGAAAACTTCGGGGGAGGAAGCGCTCCGACAGATGGAACCTTTCGCGAAATATGTGGAAAGTAAAAACGGCCTCCATGTCTAGCTCCTCTTGTAACTTGACCCATTTTCCGAGTGGGAAGGGGAAAGATAGTTACCTGTATCATCAGCGTGCTTTTCGTTTGCTCGGTTTCCAACCTGCTACGTCAAAAACCAATCTTACTTTGCTGGATCGTGTGGAACAATCAATGGGAATTCGTTTGCCGTTATCGTTTCGTGAATGGTACTAGTATGATGGGAGAATCGAGATTTTAAGACAACACAGCAATCAAGATAATCCGGCCCCTTTGGAGAAGTTGGGGAAGTTTCGGAAGGGGATTGGTTTGCCTGGGCACCATCAAAGGAATCTCTGTTTGAATTGTTGCAGTTTCTCGATCGAGGAGGGATTCATTTCACAGGGAATGAAATGGATCATCATAAAGGTGCAGAATGGGCATTACAAAAAATTTGAAATCCCCAAACAAACTATCCGATCTGTAGAGATGAATCGTGAAAGTGCTCTATTCTATATTCAATGTGTTTTTCTGCGTGAAACGCCCCTTCTTTGCAAATGGTCCGAAAAATATGTATTCCCCTCTTGACGTCAGTGGTCGATCAGATAAATAATAATCTTTGAAAGGATTGTGAATGGAATGGAAACAAGCACCGACCCGGTTGGAGGGGTTTTTTTCTACACCATAAATGAATGATCATTCATTCACTATTTTGCCCATCGGGTCGACGCCAGTATGGGAGAGGAGGAATCCGTTTTGGCGAACATCAAACGAGCGGCTGTCATCGGTGCGGGCGTGATGGGAGCGGCCATTGCGGGACATCTGGCCAATGTGGGGATTCCCACCTTGCTGTTGGATATCGTGCCTCGGGAGGAGACGGAGGAGGAGAAGCAAAAAGGTCTCACCCTTCAGGACCCGCCGGTGCGCAACCGGCTTGCTGAGGCCGGGAAAAAACGGTTATTGAAAGAAAAGCCGTCTCCGGTCTATCACAAGGATGTCTTGGAGTTGATCACTCCGGGCAACCTGGAGGACGATCTCGAGAAATTATCCGAGGTGGACTGGATCATCGAAGCGGTTGTGGAAAATCTGGCGATCAAACAACAACTGTTTGAAAACATCGAAAAAGTGTGGAAAACAGGGACGATTGTCAGTTCCAACACGTCGGGGATTTCCATTCATGCTATGGTGGAAGGACGTTCGGAAGCGTTCCGCCGTCATTTTCTCGGCACACACTTTTTCAATCCGCCGCGGTACATGAAACTGCTGGAGATCATCCCGACTGAGGATACGGACCCGGCGATCGTCGACCAGATGAAAGCGTTTGCGGAGAGCGTGCTCGGAAAAGGCGTGGTAATGGCCAAGGACACGCCCAATTTCATCGCCAACCGGATCGGCGTGTACGGAACGCTGGTCACCTTACAGGCGATGTTTGAACAGAACCTGGGACCGGACGAAGTGGACGCTCTCACCGGCCCGGTGATGGGACGGCCCAAAAGCGCCACGTTCCGCACATTGGATTTGGTTGGACTGGATACTTTCGTTCATGTGGCTGAAAATGTTCGGGCCAATGTGGACGACCCCGAGGAAAAAGCGGCGTTCGAAGTGCCCGACGTGCTGAAGGAAATGGTGTCGCGGAACTGGTTGGGTGAGAAATCGGGACAAGGGTTCTTTAAAAAAGTGAAAACTGACAAAGGTAAAGAAATTCTTGCCCTGGATCTTGCGACGATGGAATACCGGCCGCGCAAAAAAGTGAAGGCGGCTTCGCTGGAGATGGCGAAACGGGCCAAAACCTTGCCGGAAAAGCTGCGCACCTTGGTATATGCGGATGACCCGGCGGGGAAATTCGCTTGGCAAATCATGAAAAAGGTGTTGCTCTATGCTGCGGCGCGTATCCCGGAGATCGCCGATGACATCGTCAGCGTCGACCAAGCGATGAAATGGGGCTTCAACTGGGAGTTGGGTCCGTTCGAAACCTGGGATGCGATCGGTGTGGAACGATCGGTTGCCCGTATGCGGGAAGAGGGAGAAACGATCCCGCCGTTGGTGGAGGAGCTGTTAGCCTCCGGTTACACATCGTTCTATGCCCGTGAGAAGGGCGAGGCCCCACGCGTGTTTGCAATCGACGGAAAATTTGTTGGCGTGGAGGAACATCCGAAAACGATCGATCTGGCACGTTTGAAAGAGCAGAACAAAGTGATCCGCTCCAACAAGGGCGCCTCCTTGATTGACATCGGGGACGACGTGGCGCTGTTGGAGTTCCACTCGCCCAAAAACGCTATCGGCGCGGACATTATTGCCATGATCAACGCGGCGGTCAAAGAGGTATCGGCCAACTACCGCGGATTGGTCATCGGCAACCAAGGAAGCCATTTCTGCGTGGGTGCCAACCTGATGCTGATTTTGATGGAAGCGCAGGATCATAACTGGCCCGAGTTGGACCTGATGGTACGCCAGTTCCAAAAAGCGATGGGGTCTCTGCGCTACCTTGACAAACCGGTGGTGGCGGCGCCATTCGGAATGACCCTGGGCGGTGGAGTGGAAGTGTGTCTGCCGTGTGACCGGATTCAGGCGGCGGCCGAAACCTACATGGGTCTGGTCGAAGTAGGCGTCGGCTTGATCCCTGGCGGTGGCGGCAACAAGGAGATGTTGCTTCGCTGGACGGAGGGGGTCGACCCCAAGGATCGCGTCACGTTGCAACCGTTGGTTAACCATGTGTTCGAAGTGATCGGAACGGCCAAAGTGACTACCAGTGCGCGCGAAGCACGGGATTACCGTTTCCTTCGTCCGGAGGACGGTATCACGATCAACACCGATCACCTGCTCTATGACGCCAAGCAAACGGTACTGGCTATGGACCGCGCTGGTTACCGCCCGCCGCAACCGAAGAAAATCCCTGTTGTTGGCGAAACGGGATACAACGTGCTTCGTTTGGGTGCGTACTCGATGCTGCAATCCGGATACATCACTGAACACGATTACAAGATCGCCAGCAAACTGGCCTACGTGTTGGCAGGCGGCAACGTGCCGGAAGGGACGCTGGTTACGGAGGAGTACCTCCTGGACCTGGAGCGCGAGGCATTTCTCAGTTTGTGCGGCGAGCCCAAATCGCAACAGCGGATGCAGTATATGCTGACCAAAAACAAGCCGCTTCGAAACTAAAAGCCTGTCTGAGTTCATCCATGGAATAGCGATGTTTTCCAGATGAGCAAAAACCTAAGCCCCGACTGAGCCTCGATTCGGAAAACGCAGAAATCAGCGCGGGCAATTTTCCCTTAAGCGAAGCTATTTTGCCACTTTGCCCGCGTCTGCGTTTCCGGTTCGAAGCTTGCCCTGCTCTTCTTTCCTGCAGAGCGTAAGTGGAGCGAGTCGGGAAAGCGAAGCGGACCATGATGCAGACCGTATGGATCAGACCAACTCGAAAAAGTCAAGGAGGAGAGTAGCATGCGTGAAGCCGTCATCGTCGCGGGTGTACGTACGGCGGTCGGGAAAGCGCACAAAGGCACCTTGCGGTCGACGCGACCGGACGAGATGGGCGCGGCCGTTGTCAAAGAGCTGATGAGACGCGTTCCCCAGCTGGACCCCCGCGAAGTGGAAGATGTGATTATGGGTTGCGCCATGCCGGAAGGTGAGCAGGGCCTCAATATCGCCCGCATCATCGCATTGCGGGCAGGTCTGCCGACCGATGTGCCGGGCATGACGGTCAACCGGTTCTGCTCGTCCGGCCTTCAGACGATTGCCAACGCGGCAGAGAAAATCATGTGTGGATTCGCCGACGTTGTGATTGCAGGCGGAGTAGAGAGCATGAGTATGGTACCGATGGTCGGGTACAAACCCGCGCCCAACCCTTACCTGATGGAGCATATGCCGCAAGTCTACATGTCGATGGGGCATACGGCGGAAGAAGTAGCAAAACGATACGAGATTTCGCGGGAGGATCAGGATCGTTTTGCCGTGGAAAGCCACCGCAAAGCGTACGAAGCGATTCAGTCCGGCAAGTTCCGGGACGAAATCGTTCCGCTCAACGTAACCCTTCGTACGGTGGACGACAACGGAAAATTGCATGAGCGTGAAGTGGTATTCGACACCGATGAGGGGGTACGTCCCGACACTTCGCTGGAATCGCTGGCCAAGTTGAAACCAGTCTTCCGCGTCGGCGGAACGGTGACGGCAGGCAACTCCTCACAGACCAGCGACGGTGCCGCGGCCGTTTTGGTGATGTCGGCTGAGCGGGCGCAACAGTTGGGGGTCCAACCGCTCGCTGTGTTCCGTTCCTTTGCAGTCGGCGGTGTCGACCCGGACGTGATGGGGATCGGCCCGGTCGTGGCGGTGCCGAAGGCGCTGAAATTGGCAGGCATCACGTTGGATCAGGTAGATCTGGTGGAGCTGAACGAAGCGTTCGCTTCCCAATCGGTGGCCGTCATCCGTAAGCTGGAGCTGAACCCGGACATCGTCAACGTCAACGGGGGAGCGATCGCATTGGGACACCCGCTGGGCTGTTCCGGGGCCAAACTGACCGTCACCCTGCTCAACGAGCTGAAACGTCGTGGCCAAAAATACGGCGTGGTCACCATGTGTATCGGTGGCGGTATGGGCGCAGCCGGCGTATTTGAGATGGTGCAGTGATACCGCATTAGGAATTACCGCTGTTGACAACTGTTTGTGATGCCAACTTTGGATGGCGTGAAGGGTGACCATTATTCCGCGATCCCGCAACGAACATGGTGCCCTCGTAAAAATGGACTGCTTTCCGTTGAAATTTGTCTCCATTTGTGAAATTGCCGGAAATCAATTATCAAGGAGGAACCGCGCATGTCCACGGATACGGTGATCAAAGGTGGATCGTTTCTGATTGAGCAACCTGCTCCGACCGATGTGTTTACCCCGGAAGATCTGACCGAAGAGCACAAAATGATCGCAAAAACAACGGAAGATTTCGTGAAAGAGAAAGTGTGGCCGGTGCTGGAGGAGATTGAAAACCACAACTTCGAGCATTCCGTCCGCCTGATGAAGCAAGCGGGTGAACTGGGTCTCCTCGGTGCCGACGTGCCGGAAGAATACGAGGGACTGGGATTGGACAAAATCAGCTCCACGCTGATCACCGAGAAAATCTCGCTCGCCCGTTCGTTCGGCCTGACCCACGGTGCCCACGTGGGGATCGGGAGCTTGCCGATTGTTTTCTTCGGTACGGAAGAGCAGAAGAAAAAATACCTGCCCGCTCTCGCTTCGGGTGAGAAAATCGCGGCCTACGCGCTGACCGAGCCGGGATCCGGTTCGGACGCCCTGGGAGCGAAAACGACGGCCAAACTGAGCGAGGACGGGAAGTATTACATCCTCAACGGTGAAAAACAGTGGATCACCAACAGCGGTTTTGCTGACGTCTTTGTCGTGTACGCCAAAGTAGACGGCGAGAAGTTTACCGCATTTATCGTCGAGCGGGACTTTCCGGGTGTATCCACCGGACCGGAAGAGAAGAAAATGGGGATCAAAGGCTCTTCCACCCGAACGCTCATTCTCGAAGACGTGAAGGTCCCCGTGGAAAACTTGCTGGGTGAAGTGGGCAAAGGACACGTCATCGCCTTCAACATCCTGAACATCGGCCGCTGGAAACTGGCCGCGGGGTGCTTGGGTTCGTCCAAGCGGGCGATTGAAATCTCGGTTAAATATGCCAAGGAGCGGAAACAGTTCAACACACCGATCGCCCAATTCCCGCTCATCCAAGAAAAATTGGCGCAAATGGCCACCAAGACGTTTGCGTTGGAGAGCATGGTGTACCGTACGGCCGGTTATTTCGAAGACAGCTTGAACCGCGTCGAGAATGCTGAGGGAGCGGATGTGGCCAAAGCCATCGCCGAGTATGCTTTGGAGTGCTCCATCAACAAGGTGTTCGGCTCGGAAACGCTGGATTTCGTGGTGGACGAGGGTGTGCAGATCCACGGCGGCTACGGTTTCATGCAGGAGTACGAAATTGAAAATATGTATCGCGACTCGCGTATTAACCGGATTTTTGAAGGGACCAACGAGATCAACCGCTTGCTGATCCCGGCCACCTTGCTGCGGAAAACGATGAAGGGCGAACTGCCCCTCCTGCAAGCCGCACAATCCCTGCAGGAAGAATTGCTGACGATGATGCCCAACTTGCCGGAAGAAGAACCGGCTCCGCTGGAAGAAGAGGCCAAACTGATCGACATGGCCAAGAAAGTCTTCCTGATGACCGCTGGTCTGGCTGTAGAAAAATACCAACAAAAGTTGGAAAAAGAACAGGAGATCCTGCGGGATACAGCGGATATCTGCATTGAGATCTATGCGATGGAATCCGCATGGCTCCGTGCCAAAAAAGCGCTGGATAAAGACGGATTGGAAAATGCGCAAGCCAAGGTGGATATGGTTCAGGCCTACGTCTACGATGCATTCGGTCGGATCGAGAAAAAGGCACGCCGCATCCTGTCCGCGATGGAAGAAGGCGATGTCCTGCGTACCCAACTCTCGATCCTGAAGAAGTTGACCCGCCACGAACCGATCAATGAAGTGGCGTTGAATCGCCGCATCGCCGCACGGGTGATCGAGGCGGAAAAATACGTGGTGTGACCCCATCCCTGTGCCCCGTCAGAAAGCACCTTCCCCAATTGGGAAGGTGCTTTTCAGCTTGTTGACAAAGTGCGTGGGCTCAGATTTCCCGTATCCGTGTCTGGCAAATCGATCAGGACGCAATGTTTCCCAGAAGAGCAACTGACTAAGCTCTACCGAGATTTGATTTCGGAAAGCGCAGGAATTCGTTTGCGGGTGATACCTTTAAGTTAATTGAAGGGGACCAAATCATTGTCAGCAGTCTCATGAGTAGTTCACTACTGCTCATTCTTTTTGGTTATACAGTCCTACGGGAAATTCATCGATGGTGTGCCATTGGGAAGCAGGTGGATGTAATGAAATTGGCTTATATAGCAAATTGGTTGCCCTTACCATCTCCAAAAGGGGCTGCCGAGCAACGCCGCCTTTCATCCCGCGATTGAAACCGTGGGGTTTCAGGCGACTTTTTCTGTAATACCCAACCGGCGGCCTATGGTCTTACATGGGTGACTCTTTGGATCAACTAACGGAAATCACCATAAACAAATCGAAATATTGTTAATTCCCATTCCATAGCTTTACAATAGAGGAAGAGACGGTGCAATCAGATTGGGAGGGGTGCCCGCGTGGGCGTATTGGAAGAACTGCTGCGGAATGTGCCGCTTCCCCGCATGGTAAGGGTTCGGCAACGGTTTGACGATTCACGCCTGGAGGATTGGGAACGGGAACTGATTCGGCAGTTACAGCAACCGGACGTGAGAGGACGCCTTTCCCGAGGGATACGGGTCGCCGTGGCGGTGGGCAGTCGCGGTATTGCCCGGATCGACGAAGTAACCCGCGTTGTCGTGACAGAACTGCGGAAGGCGGGAGCGTCTCCCTTCATTGTGCCGGCCATGGGCAGTCACGGTGGCGCCACCGCGGAAGGGCAGCGAGCAGTGCTGGCCAAGTTGGGTATCAGAGAAGAGACGGTGGGGGCACCGATTCTCTCCTCGATGGAAGTGGTACGCGTGGACACCTTGCCCAACGGCTTGCCGGTCTATGCCGACAGGGCCGCCGCGGAAGCGGATGCGATCGTGGTGATCAACCGGATCAAACCGCATACGGCCTTTCGTGCCAAGATTGAAAGTGGTCTGATGAAAATGATCAGCATCGGTTTGGGCAAACAGAAAGGGGCGGAAGTGTGTCACCGGCTGGGCTTCGGACAGATGGCGGAAAACATCGTGACCATGGGTCGTGTTCTGATCGCCCGTTTGCCGATCATCTTCGGAGTGGCCCTGGTGGAAAACGCGTACGACGAATTATGCCATGTGGAAGTGGTATTGTCCGAACAGATCGAAACCCGGGAACCCACTCTGCTGGAGATGGCCAAATCCCGCATGCCGCGGCTGTTGTTTCCCGATCTGGACGTGCTGGTGATCGACCGGATCGGAAAAAACATTAGCGGGGACGGGATGGACCCCAATATTACCGGACGTTATCCTACCCCCTACGCCCGGGGAGGCCCCCGGGTCAACAAAATGGTGGTGTTGGATCTGACGCCCGAGACAGGGGGAAACGCCAACGGTGTCGGAACGGCGGATTTTACTACACAACGTCTGGTGGATCGAATGGACAAAGTCGCCACCTACGCAAATGGCTTGACTTCAACGGTCGTCGCGCCGACCAAGATTCCGACCACGTTGCCCAACGATCGGTTGGCGGTTCAAGCCGCTGTCAAGACGTGTAATATCCTCGATCCGTACCGGGTGAAACTGGTTCGCATCCGAGACACATTGCATTTGGGGGAAATCCGGATCTCGGAGACATTGTTGCCGGAAGCCGAGCGGCATCCGGATGTGGAAGTGTTGTCTCAACCCGAACCGATGTCGTTTGACAGAGAGGGAAATTTCACGGATGGATGGTGAAATGCATGGGGAACCTGTTTGACCTGACAGGAAAAACTGCGGTGGTGATCGGAGGAACCAGCGTATTGGGCAGTGCCATGGCGGTGGGATTGGCGGAACACGGCGCACGCGTGGCCATCACCGGACGCAACCAGAAAAAAGCGGTGAACGTGTTAGAACAAATCGAAGCCGCAGGTGGGGAAGGACAAGCGTTTTTTGTAGAAGTAACAGTGAAGGAGAGCATTCAGGAGTTGGAGCGTTCCATTCGTGAATGGGCCGGCGGATACGACATATTGATCAATGCCGCAGGGGTGAATGCATCCACCCCGTTTTTTGATCTGGATATGGAAGAATGGGATTACATCATGAGCGTCAATCTGAAAAGCGTCGTGATGGCTTGCCAGGTGTTCGGCAAAGGTATGGTCGAGAGCGGAAAGGGCGGCAGTATCATCAACATTTCCTCCGTATCGTCGGGACCGCCGCTGTCCAAGGTGTTTACATATTCAGCGAGCAAGGCGGGTATCAACAACATCACACAATATCTGGCTCGGGAATGGGCCCCTCACCGGGTCCGGGTCAATGCGATCGTGCCCGGATTTTTCCCCGCTGAGCAAAACCGGAAATTGCTCACCCCAGAACGAACCGAGGCGATCATGCGCCACACGCCGATTGCTCGCTTCGGCAACCCCGAAGAGTTGAAGGGCACCGCGGTCTGGTTGGCTTCGGAAAAGGCGTCCGGCTTTGTGACCGGCGCATTGATCCGGGTGGACGGCGGATTCGGGGCGATGACGTTGTAATGGTACAGGTGAACGCGGAGACAGTCGTTTCCCGCACAAAAGGGAATGGTCTCCGCGTAACTGACACACCCAATCGCTTGCGATTTTATTTTCTCCCTCAAGACAATCCGTTCAAACTCTTCTTTGAGCGTGCTTTTGCCTCCGATACGAGGTCTTTTTTTTATGTCTTATCATGGATAGAAAAATATCGAGCTAAGTAGAAGTACAATTGCATGGATAGAGGTAAAACTGAGCGACAAGGGGAAGCAGTACGTTGTTGGTGGATACCCATGAAACCCATCCCATTGATCACTCGGGAGGATTCTGCCGGAACGTTGGTGGTCCGTCTTCTCCTCAACGCCAACCAGGAAATCCATATGGTTTAGATGGCGACCATGATGGTGTGGTTTGCGTACAGCTGATATCAATGGTGGATTTTAACAGAGTGGATTCAGCAGACCTTACCCGAAGTATTCATGAAATTTTAAACAAAATAAAGAAGGGATGGCAATTCTTGGTGTAGAAAAGAGGTATACACAATTTCGTGTCTTGAGGCGATGTGATGATCGCCGAAGGGAGCAATCGGCATGAAAAGGTGGATGGTCATCTGGTTGGTTTTTTTCTGGGGACGCCGGTTGTCGGAACGTTTATTCTCATCATCGCCTATCAGTTGGTATTGGACGGTGTGCGTTTTTATCCGTTTTGGCTGGGGGAATCGTATCTGTATCTGTGGTTTCCCGCCGCAGCGATCGCAACGATGACGACACACTGGGGAAAGCGGCATCCCAAAGGGTATAGTGCATTGACGATCACGCTGTTTGTATTGGTCTTTGTGCTGGGAACGGCGGATATCATGCGACAGTACGGCCCCGTCGTCAAAGGGACGGTCATACTCAAAGGCTATACTGCCGACTCCTTGGTGACCGACCGTCAGATGTATCGGGTGCCGTATTTTCCTTTTGATCAGGAAAGAGTCCTGCAGGCGGTAAGGGAAGGTCGGGCAGAACCCGTTTACCTGGCACAGGATGAAGGGATGATTCTGGCGTTTGCCGATCCCGCATACACCGGATATACATGGACCGACCGCATGGTGTACCTGACTGTGGGATTGACGGCATTAGGTGCCTTCGCGGGGTACTTCGCCTATGTGCTCAGTGTGTGGACTCGGTACGTCCAAATAACCGACGAAGCGCTCGTCTTTCACCGCTGGCGTTCCTTTACACTTCTGCCTTACAAAGAGATCATTCATATCCGTATCGATGAGAATCAAAACCGGGTCTCGGTCGAGACGGAAGAGGTGGTTCATCATTGGACAGCAGAACCGGAGGTGAAGGAACAGTTGCGACAAGCTGCCAAAAAGGCCGGTCTGATCGCTCATGCGCAGGGGAGATACAGTCGGCCGCAGCAGTACCGGGAGATTCGGTTGGCGGAAGATGCCGTCGTCATCATGGAGGATGGAGAGGAGACGCGCATTCCTTATTTGGATGTGAGGGAGGTATATTGGGATGGCGCCGTTCGGATCACTGCCAGCGACGAGGACGTACTGATCACTGATGAACGATACGTTCACCGCGATTGGTTGGAAGAATTGACGAAACGGTTGAAACAGGCCTGGCAGGAACGGGGCATCGGCCATACGATGGAAGTGAGCTTGGAAGAGGGATATGTATGGCTGGCATCGGAGTGGATATGGGAGTAAAAACAGTGGGATTTGCCAAACATGCCCGAGTACGACAGTTTTATTCGATCTAACGTACCAGCACCGACGGCGGGAAATTCAGCCCCGCTCCCAAATTGCGTGTATTGCCACCACTTTGTCAGCAGCCTCATTCCTGTTTAGCAATTTTTAAGGAATGGTTTAGGGGGCTGTTAGAATTACCATTTATATTAAAAGCATGAAAGCCATTTTGTGTATCAAATGAAGGGGTGGCAACATGAACAAAAAGAAGCTGGGGCTTTTGGCTCTGAGTGTGGGTGTCAGTGGAAGTGTTCTGTTTGCCAGTGGTTTTTCTGCAATGGCAAGTTCAACATCCGGTTATGACCAGTACAAAACGGCGTTTAAGCAGACAAAAGCGGTTCAAAATGTGACGGGAGATCTCTCCGTATCTGTGAAGGATAATGGAAAAAACTTGTTTGCCATCGATTCAACGATCAAAGAAGATATCAAAAACCATGAAGGAAGCGGAAAAATCAACATTCAAGAGAACGGAAAAACGCAAACCCTTTATGTGTACAAACAAGGAGACAAGAAGATCTTCAAATCAAGTGACAGCAATATTTATTACGTTACACAAGAAAAAGAAAAGAAACATCACGATCGGAAATATCATCGCGGCGAACACGATCAAGATGTGGAATATGTGATCGATGCGTTGATGGGTGGCTTGAGAAATGATGTTCATGCAGTAAACAAAGGGAATGGCGGTAAAGAAGTGACGCTGACCCTTTCAGGAAGCCAAATCTCTCCTGTCGTCCAAGCGCTCGGTTCGGTATTTGTCAAACATGCAACTGAAAAGCATGAATACGGTGATCACCACAAACTGCCGTTCTTCAAGGAGGAAGAGTGGAAATCAAGTTTGCCGAAGCTGACCCAGGATATCAAAATCAAACAAGTGAGCACCAAAGCAGAGATCAATAAACAAAATCTGATTCAAGAACAGACAGCCCAATTGATCGTTACCGGTAAGGACGCCGCAGGAAAAGAACACGAAGTCACTGTGAACATCAAGTTGGATCTCTCTCAATTTAATCACACAGTAACTGACAAAGTTGAATTAAAAGGAAAGAAAGTAGAAACCATTCAGCGTGAAAATCACTGACATCTTTACAGGTAGTGTCTGTCTGGTCAGACACTACCTGTAAACATGAAAAGAGGGAATTGGATGGAAAAAGTACTGGAGATAAAAGGCTTAACAAAGCGTTATCGAAATAACCGGGGCATTTTTGACATTAATTTAAGTGTGTATAAAGGTGATATTTTTGGTTTATTCGGTCCCAACGGAGTGGGAAAAACCACGCTCATTAAAACGATGACACGATTATGTAATGCAGATCAAGGTGAAGTTTCGATGTTTGGATATGATGTATTCCTTCAGTTTGAAAAAGCGATGGAAAAAGTGGGGTGCATCATCGAAACGGGTGTTTCCTTTGAGTATATGACCGCATTTCAAAACTTACAGGTCGTTTCTCGCTTTTATCCCCATATTCCCAAAACGCGGATAGATGAAGTATTGGAGTTGGTGGGATTAGAAAAATATAAGAATGAGAAAGTGAAAGGCTTCTCGTCGGGGATGAAACAACGCTTGGCCTTGGCAACCGCCTTATTCTCCAATCCAGAGCTGGTGATCTTGGATGAACCCACCAGCAGTATGGATATTGAGGGGATGATTGACTTTCGAAATATCATCAAACGGTTGTCACATGAACAGCAAACCACCTTCTTTATTTCCAGCCATTTCATTCATGAAATGGAGCGTATGTGCAATCGAATCGGGATTCTCTATGATGGAAGACTCATCACCAGCGGATTGGTTTCGGAGATCATCAATAAAAATGAGTCATTGGAAAACTATTATCTATCACAAATTCAACGAGTCAGGGGGGATGAATCCGATGTCTGTTTTGTACGCGAATACAATCAATGAAACGCAAAAAATCTTGGTACAGAGGAAAACAAAAGGTTTTCTTATTTTTACATTCATGATTCCCATCTTGATCGCGGGCGCGCTTCATTATATACAAAATAGGCTAGGAATGAACATTCTCTCCGAATCGGATTTTTCCTATTTGTTATTGGATTGGTTTACCTCCATAATTCTACCTTTGTTTATTTTTATGGTCGCCACTGATTTGTTTGTGGGAGAAGTTTCCGCTCGGACTTTGAAACTGACTTTGGTTCGTCCCATTTCCCGGTTCAAAGTGTATGTATCCAAGATCTTGGCCATGGGGATATCTATTATCATCCAATTGGGAATCATGTGGTTTACGTCCCTTGCAGTGGGAAGTCTTGTCTTTCATGGATGGTCTATGCACGACTTTTTTCAAGTATGGCTCGGATATGCGCTTGATTTTATCCCGATGTTTACGTTGGGTGTATTTGCTGTGTTGATCGGACAGTTTCTGACCAGTACCAGTGGCGCATTTGCGTTATGTACCGTGCTGTTTGTCATTGCAAAAATCTTGGGCATCTTCTTTCCTTCATTAAGCGCGTTTTTGTTTACATCTTATACAGATTGGCATTCTTTGTGGATAGACAGTTCTGCATCGGGAAGTCATCTCATCAGTGTAACTTTAGTCATTTTGTCAAGTTTGATCCTGTTTTTTTCAATCGGTTATTATCAATTTGATACCAAAGAAGTCTGATCAGTAGGGGGATTCTGTTTGTCGATTCGCGTGAAATTATTGCTATCGTATATAGTCATGCTGATTCTTCCCGTATTCTTGTTTTTGATCGCTATCTTGATGATGGGTTTTGCTTTTTTCGGCGATATCAAGAATACAACGAGGTTCTATAATATTGATTTGAAAGAACCTCATACCATCACACGATTAATTTATGCAGATGATATCTTTTTTACAGAGTTGAAGGATGTTGCAAAATATGCGCCGCAAAAACTGGAAGATCCTCGATTCCTGAGAGGCATGGATCGAGAACTGAACAAAGTTCAATCTGGACTGATCATTCGACAAGGTCGTCAACTGGTTTATACATCCCCATTTTTCCGAGATCCTGCGATCATTCATGCACTTCCCCCTGTTTTTCAAAAAAAAGTGAACGATGAAGAGGATGAACATGAACATCATGAGATCAGAGTTCATCATCATTGGTACTCTTATAAGCAATACGATTTTTTCACCCAAGATCATCAAGTGATGACCATCTTTATTTTGCGGGATGTTAGCACGCTCACTCATTTAGCGCGAAAATTTTTTCGTACCATTATTATTACCTTATTTCTGGCTTTGGCAGTTACCAATGGATTACTCACTTATCTGGTTTCCAGAAGCATTCTCAAACCTTTAAACGTCTTAAAACACGCAACGGAACAGATCAAAGAAGAAAACCTGGACTTTCGAATCGTCCCCACATCCAAGGATGAATTGGGAGAGCTGAGCCTCGCCTTTGAAGAAATGAGACAAAAATTGAAGGAGTCCATCGATCTGCAACTGCAATACGAAGAAAATCGAAAGGAATTAATCTCGAATATTTCCCATGACTTAAAAACACCGCTGACCGCCATTAAGGGATATGTGGAGGGGATTCGGGATGGAGTGGCAGATACTCCCGAAAAGATAGAAAAATATCTTTCCATCATCGCCAAAAAAGCGGAAGATATGGATCAATTAATCGATGAGTTATTTTTATTTTCGAAGTTGGATCTAAAGAAGTTGCCGTTTTTCTTTGAACATGTGGAAATCGTGAAGTATCTGGACGAGTGTATTGAAGAAGTGAAATTTGACTTAGAAAAACACGGGATTTCAATAAAATGGGCAAGGAAAATCGCTCCCACAATCGTGATTGCTGATCGAGAAAAATTAAAAAGAGTCATCATGAACATCATCGGAAACAGCGTTAAATTTATGAACAAAACAAAAGGCGAAATCGGCTTCAGTCTCATAGACAAACCTGAAAAAGTCGTGATTCAAATTACAGACAACGGACCGGGAATCGATCCGGAAGCTTTACCATTCATCTTCGATCGATTTTACCGGATCGACAAATCAAGAAATAGCCTGACAGGAGGGAGTGGTCTGGGGCTTGCGATTGCGAAACAGATCATAGAAGAGCACAAAGGTGAAATATGGGCAAAGAGCGAACTAAACAAAGGAACGACCATCTCTTTTACACTACAAAAAGCATCGAAAAGAACAAAGGGTGGTAGTTTTGAAAAGGATCCTGATCATTGAAGATGAAGCAAGCATTGCGGAGCTGGAGAAAGATTATCTGGAAATCAATGGTTTTGATGTGGACATTGAATGCTCAGGGAAAAAAGGGTTACAGCGAGCACTTCAAACTCCCTATGATTTATTGATTTTGGATGTGATGCTGCCCGAATTGGATGGGTTTGAAATATGTAAACAAGTACGGGACCATAAAAACATTCCCATATTGATGGTAACAGCCAAAAAAGAGGACATTGATAAAATCAGAGGTCTTGGTCTGGGGGCAGATGATTATATTGTAAAACCGTTTAGTCCTGGTGAGTTAGTGGCAAGAGTGAAATCTCATCTTTCACGATATGAGCGGTTAACTGGAGCCAGAGAGGCAAAAAAAGGAGATGAGATTCGAATCAGAGGACTTTATATCAATAAAGCTTCACGCAGGGTCTTTGTCAATGACAAAGAAGTAAAAGTGACTACCAGGGAATTTGATTTATTGGTTTTTTTAGCTGAAAATCCCAATCGTGTATTTAGTAAAGAACACTTATTTGAAAGAATATGGGGACTGGATGCGAAAGGTGATGTAGCTACCGTAACCGTTCATATCAGGAAATTACGAGAAAAAATTGAGATGGATCCTTCCAACCCACAATATATTGAAACGATTTGGGGAGCCGGCTATCGGTTTAATGTTTAGCAATACTGGGCCAAATGAATCGGAGCCCACTTTATGCGGCGAAGCGCGGCAATGTCAATCTTATCTCTTAAGAGGCTTCTTTACTGGTGGAAACGGAGCGAAGGGCCCCGAGCATATGAATGAGTCGCGTATCCTTCAACTGCCCGGATGCCCTGGAATGGGAATGATGGCTTCAAATATGAAGACATCTGACTGAGAGGGAAACGTCTTCAACGCTCCATCAGGGCGAGCCGGATTCCCAAAATGGCGAACAGGGCCGCCTTCACCTTGTTGACATGTCTCGCAACGGCCGGGCGCCGAAGCCATCGTTGCCCGATCATACCGGCAAATATGGAGACAGCGGTAAACACCACCAATGCTTGCAGGAGAAAGAGGAAGCCCAACAATATCATCGGCCACACGGCGTTCTCCGCAGACGGGGGGACGAATTGCGGCAAAAACGCAAGAAAAAACAATGATACCTTCGGATTGAGCAGATTCATGAAAATCCCTTTGCGATAGAGAGCCCAGTGCGGACGTTGTTCCGCTTGTGGAAGGTCAAACGTTGCTTTTCCTTCCCGCGCCGCCTGCCAAGCCAAATAGAGCAGATACAGTGCCCCGGCGTACTTCAAAACGGCAAACGCGATCGCCGATTGGTGCAAAATCGCTGCAACACCTAGGGCGGCGGCCAGTGTGTGAACGATCAATCCGGTACACAAACCGAGAGCAGTGGCGATCCCGGCGGTTTTTCCCCGGCTCATGCTTTGCGCGATCACGAACAAAATGTCGGGGCCGGGCATCAGTGTGATGGCCACCGAAGCGGTGAAAAAATACAGGATGTGGACGGTGTCCATTGTGCAACACCTCGCATTCAAGGATGGAAGGATACGCCGATATCATGGTGCGGATGAGCATGGATCAAGGGATATTCTAATATTTGGTGGTTACCTCAACAATCTTCGTGGAGGAGATCATAGGTAAGACCGTTCGTTTATCCTCCAATTCAAACCGGTATCAGATAGAGCCAACCATCATGTGAATGAACGGCGATCCGGACCTTCAACGATCCGGCCTTCGATCACGGAAAAAGACAGCGATGAGCCGCCGCATGGTTTTCCTCGACAAGAAGCGGGGCAACCTGGTGATCCAGCGGTTGCGGACCCCGGTCACCACGACCGTTTTTTGTTGTTCCCATCCGTCAAGTGCCTCCCGCACCACTTGTTCAGCAGGGACGGCATAGGGCTGCGTAATCCCCGTTCGCCCCGCAAATTCGCTTTGGGTACTGCCCGGACATACAACGGTTACGGTGATGCCGGTGCCTTTCAGCTCCTCAGCCAACGCCTCTGTGTAATGAAGCAAAAAAGTTTTGGCTGCTCCGTATACGGCCATGTAGGGAGTGGGGAAAAAGGCCAGAGAGGAGGACACTTGGATGATCCCGCCCTGCTTTCGTGTGATCATACCAGGCAAAACGGCACGGGTGAGGGCCAACGGCACTTGGATGTGAAGACGAACCAACGCCTGTTCCAAGCGCGCATCGGTATGAATGACAGGCCCGTACAGCCCGATTCCCGCATTGTTGACGAGCAGGTCGATTTGATGCTGAGTCATCCACTGACTGATCCGAGCAACCTCATCCTCGTTGGTCAAATCGGCCGTGATCACATTTGCCTTCGCCCCCCGTTGTTCGACGAAGTTTGCCACCTCTTGCAGCAAGGAGGTTCTGCGGGCGACCAGCACCAAATCATATCCCCTATTCGCCAGCTCCTCGGCAAACGCGCGGCCAATCCCCGACGATGCTCCGGTGATAAGGGCAACCGGTCGCATGATGTTTCCTCCTTACGAAAAACAACAAATCTCGATGCGGTTGCCATCGAGGTCCTGGAACCACATCCATTTTACATCTTTGTCATCGAAAATCTCACTTACGATTACATTATGTTTCAGCAGATGGTTTCTCGCCATCTCTGTATCGGAGACGTAAAAATTGAAAAACGCCCGCCTGGCAGGTTGGAACGGCTCACCGGGAGGGGATTGTATCAGGGTTAGTGGTGTTTCACTGATATTCAGGGAACAGATATCGTCATTTTCAAAACGAATAGAGAATCCGAATACATCCTGATACCACCTTTTTGCTTGTTCCAAGTCTTGAACATAGCAGAATACCGTGTCGACCCGTTGAAACAGCGAGGATATGTTCCCCCACCTCCATAGAAGGATCGTCCTTTTCTTCCATTCGTCATCATGGTCTTGAATCCCTATAGGAATTATGTAGATCACGCTGTAACGAAAAAACAAAAAAAGGCGGCCTGATCCATCCAGCCACCTTGTCAGAGCCGGGAAAGCAATGTGGACAGTATCCACCAGACACACCCTAAAAAAGGGTGGCCGTTTTCCAACGAGCAATCTTTGAGCTTTGTGGAAGAGGACCGAGAGGGAAAACAGCCCAAAATCGTGATTGGTTAATACCGCGTTTTTTAATCCTTGAAAAAGCTTTTGAGCACGAACAGTGCGTTGGCCGGGCGTTCGGCGATTCGGCGCGTGAAGTAGGGATACCAATCTTTCCCGAACGGTGTATACACCCGCACTTTGTAGCCTTCTGCCACCAGTTGCCGCTGCAGTCCGTTGCGCACCCCGTACAACATCTGGAATTCGTACAGGTCGTCAGGAATGTTGTTTTCCTTGACGAACTGTTTGGTCCAGTTGATGATGTTTTCGTCGTGGGTGGCGATGGCAGTGTAGCAGCCGTTTTTCAGGTGCATAGCGACCAACTTGAGATAGTTTTCGTCCACGTCCTTTTTGTCCGGGAAAGCTACATCCTTGGGCTCCTTATAGGCTCCTTTGACAATCCGCAGATTGACGCCCATCTCGCCCAGCTCTTTGACGTCTGATTCGGATCTGTACAGATAGGATTGAATGACAAGGCCCACATGTTCTTTCCCGTATTCATTGACCAGCGTTTTGAAGAGATCGATCGTTTGTTGCACTCGAGGAGAATCTTCCATGTCGATGCGGACAAAGTTGCTCTTTTCTTTGGCTTTGGCCGCAATTCGGTGCATGTTTTCCAAACAGAAGTCGTAGCTGATGTCCAATCCCAGTTGGGTCAGCTTGACGGAGACGTTGGAATGGACACCGCTTTGGGCGATGGCGTCAAATATCGCCAAAATGGCGTCGGTGGCTTGCCGGGCTTCTTCCTCGGTGGTCACACTTTCACCCAGCAAGTCCAAAGTGACGACCAAGCCCTCTTCATTCAGCTTTTTGACGATGTCCACCGCTTCGTCCAATGTTTCCCCTGCGACAAAACGGGATGCCCCCAGCTTCAATCCGTATTTGGAAACAAATCTCGTGACGAGAGGGTTTCCAGCAATTGTTAGGACCGCTTTGCGTGAGAAGGACATCCTCATCCCTCCTTTTTCGAGGTCAATTGTATATAATAGTCATAGCATTCACCTTTAAACCGTTTTCATTATACACTAGCATGGGTGATCTGCAATCCTTTTTATCATTCAAACGATTTGAAGATTTTCTATGAGGTAGGGTACAATAAGGGAGGCAAATCAGGATAAGAGGAGGCGTTTTCGTTGGTAGTCGAATTTCGCAATGAACCCTTCACCGATTTCTCCAAAGAAGAAAACCGACGCGCATTTGAAGAGGCACTGGCTAAAGTGGAATCCGAACTGGGGCGCGAATACGACTTGATCATCGGCGGAGAGCGGATCAAAACCGAAGAGAAGTACCGCTCCATCAACCCGTCCAATGTGGATCAAGTAGTCGGATTCACGTCGAAAGGCACGGAAGAGCACGCGGAACAAGCCATCCAAGTGGCGGCGAAAACGTTCGAAACTTGGAAAAAAGTTTCTCCTGAAGCCCGTGCCCGGATTTTGTTCAAAGCGGCGTCCATTTTGCGCCGGAAAAAACATGAGTTCTCTGCTTGGATGGTGTTCGAGGCGGGCAAATCCTGGCCGGAAGCCGATGCCGACACCGCCGAAGCGATTGACTTTTTGGAGTTTTACGGTCGTGAAATGATTCGTCTGAGCGAACGGCAACCGCTTACCCGCGTTCCGGGAGAGGACAACGAACTCACCTACATTCCGCTGGGAGTGGGGATCATTATCCCGCCGTGGAACTTCCCGTTGGCTATCATGGTCGGCATGACCTCCTCCGCGATTGTCGCGGGTAACACAGTGGTGCTGAAACCAGCCGGTCCGACGACGGTGATCGCTGCCAAGTTCATGGAAATCCTCGAGGAAGCCGGTCTGCCGGCGGGCGTTGTCAACTTCGTGCCCGGATCCGGACCGGTCGTGGGTGAGTACTTGGTGAAACATCCGTTGGCACGGTTCATCTCCTTCACCGGTTCCCGTGACGTGGGGCTGCGCATCAACGAGCTGGCTGCCAAACGGGCCAAAGGGCAAAAATGGATCAAGCGCGTCATCGCGGAGATGGGTGGAAAAGACTCTATCATCGTGGACAAAGAGGCAGACCTGGATCTGGCTGCGCAAGCGATTGTCACTTCGGCTTTTGGGTTCTCCGGTCAAAAATGTTCGGCTTGCTCTCGAGCGATCGTCCATCAAGACGTCTACGACGAAGTGTTGGCCAAAGTAACCGAGAGAGTAAAAAACCTCAAAGTGGCCGAAGCGCGTGAATTCGGCATCGATATGGGTCCGGTGATCGACGAAAACGCCTATAAGAAAATCCTGGAATATATTGAGATCGGAAAACAGGAAGGCCGTTTGGTGATCGGTGGCGGAAAAGCCGAAGGAAACGGGTACTTCATTCAACCGACGATCTTTGCCGATGTGGACCCGAACGCCCGGATCGCCCAGGAAGAGATCTTCGGTCCGGTAGTGGCGTTCATTAAGGCGAAAGACTTTGATCATGCGCTGGAAATTGCCAACAACACCGAGTACGGGTTGACCGGTTCCGTTATTTCCAGAAACCGCGCCAACCTGGAAAAAGCGCGTGAAGAGTTCCATGTTGGCAACCTGTACTTCAACCGCAAATGTACCGGTGCATTGGTGGGTGTGCATCCGTTCGGTGGTTTCAATATGTCCGGTACTGACTCCAAAGCGGGCGGCCGCGACTACCTGCTCTTGTTCACCCAAGCCAAAGTGGTCTCTGAGCTGTTCTGATGCCATAAGCAAAACCCCGGCAGGTTTATGCCTTGCCGGGGTTTTCGGTTTCTTCGCTGGCGGATGCAGTCTCTTTTTCTGCCGGGTTGACAGGGCAAGTATCATCGCAACCTCCCGCAGGAATCACCGTTCGTCGGCTGGCGATAAAATCGTACACTTTTTGGCCCATTCCGATCCGGCGCGCGATCCACATCAGTGGCACCAAGGGCCACAGGAGTGGCAGGCGGGAGGACATCTGGATGATACCGTCAATCCCGTCACGAAAATGTCGGCCGTCGGCGGTACTGTGCAAGCGTTTCTCCACTTTTTCCGCCGCCAATCCGTATCGTTCGATGACGCCCGGCTCCCGGAACGAGACAAACGAAAGCAGGGAGAACCAGTCCAGTTTGCGGGCCGTATCCACACTTTGTCTACAAAACGGGCACCATCCGTCATAAAACACGATGACACGGTGACGTTGCACCCAATTCTGTTCTCCGATCCATCGGGTCCAATTCTCCCATCCTAGCCTCAATTGATCTCCCACCCATCTGAAGGCTGTGCCGATTCGTCGGTAGTCGCGGTCGGTCAGCAAAATCATCTCACTGCCGATCATCACCCACGAAAATTCGATCAGTCCCATGAACATGGCGATTCCGATATGCATGGAGACGGCGAAACAGACAGCTGCGTATTTGGTATAGCGATTGAGCAGCAAAAAAGGAAATGAGACCTGAAATAATACGGTTGCATAGCTCAACAGAACCACTACAATATCATATTTCCAGATCCACTCGCTGTAACCGGGCCAGTAAAACTCGTTGACCCGCGTGGCATAGTAGATGGCTGTTCCGTGTTGCCACATGCTGCCCATCACTTTATACATACCCGAAGTAAAGTACACCATGGCCAGTTGGATCATGACAGCTAGTACTGCTGCGTTGTGAAGAACCGCCAGCATCTGGCGCGGGAGGGAGGCGGCCGTTTGATCCAGCTGCCTCCGGCGACGGCGGGCATCCCACGAGAAATAGGCGCCGGTGTTGGCGAACATGAGATAAAACAGGTCCAATCGGAGAACGTTGTCCCCACCGTTGGTGATATAAGGGTTGCGGATGAACAGGGACCAATACAGCACCGCGAGCAGTACGCCGGTGACCCGTGACCGGTAGCCGATCAGGTAGGCCAATGCGACCAAAATGGTCACATGATATACCCATTCGAAATAAATGCGATCCGCACTGAGTTGGTAAAGCGAAAAGGTGTGACGCTCCCGGAGATAACGCAAAAAGTCTTCGTATGGCCAAATGCCGTGAATGCCCCACAACAAATGGCGGTCGGTATAGTTGGAGAGTAAGTAATAGAGAATAGCCACAGCGACGGCGATCCGCACCAGACTGGCTCCGATCAATACATGTTCCTTGGTGAGAAAGCGAAAGATCCGGGTGGTCATCGGAAGTTCCCTCCCGTAGTTCCCGCATCGATGGGACGAACGTTCATCCAATCCGTTTCGCGGTAGTAAAACGTACCCTTGCGATCAGGTTTGTGCCGTTCGTAAAACCGCGGAAATACGTTCGTGACGATGCGCACTTTTACTTGCAGCACGTGGGGCCGGTGCGGAAAGTCGCGGATCGCGTTGGCGGCCACTCGCTCCAGCATATGTTCACCCATGGCCTTGCGGTTTTGGTCTTTGTCGGTGAACCAGGTGATGGCAGTGTATTGAAACCGGTACAAACGTCCGTCGTTGGAAAAACGGTCCTGTTGGATATGGGTGATCAGGGGCTGGGAAACATCGCGCCAAGGGGTCTCCTTGATCTGGCCGGTCTCAGGATCCTTCCACTTCGCCTTGACGAAGATATTCTGGTGTTGGGAGACAGGATTGGGAGCAAATAATTTCCAGTTCTGCATGAACAAAGGGTCCATATATTTCATCATGGGCTCAAACCATGCTTGTTTGATCGGGTTGGGTGGTGCCAGATACAATGCGGTCATGCCGAAGTGAAAGCCCAACAAGCACGCCAGTCCGATGATCCAAGCGCTCAATACAGCGGTTTTCCATTTCACGGACCTCACCTCGTCCGGGAAGGTTCAATTTTCATCCTACCATACTTGGGAAACAAAAAGCGTTCATTCTTTAGCTACAGCCACTCCGAGCCAACGGGCGACCACGCCGGTGGTGCTCGCCTGGAGCACGATAGTAAACAGGATAGCGATAAACGTGACCGCCGCAATCACGTTGGCATGAGCGACACCGGCACCGACGATCATGCCGGACAGTGCGGCAGGGATCACGCCGGTTTCCCGCACCCAAAAGAAAAACAACACCTCCCGCCACCGCCAACGCGCGAGTCGGTCGGGCAGGGTACATGCCAGCACGGTAAGCGGACGGGCAACAAACATCAACACAAACACGACCAGTATACCTTGCCACCAGTATTGGGACAATACAGCGAAATTGACTTGGGTCCCGAGCAGAACGAAAATCAGTTTGCGCAACAGCAATGTGACAGTGTCTCCGAATAAGACGATTTCCGAAACGGTGTCTTCCGGGATGCGCAACCGGAACAGATCTGGGTTACCGAAGACGACGCCCGCGGCAAAAGTAGCCATAAAACCGCTGGCGTGGATCGATCCTACCACCAAGTAGGAACCGATCGCCACCAGCAGGCTGACGACTGTACCATACCGGCGAAATACACCTATTCGATGCTCGGATGTGACCAACAAACCCAGCCAGCCAATCAGGATGCCGATGATCAATCCGCCACCGGCCTCGCGAACAAAACTCCAAATGGTATCGATGGCGGAAAAACGGGTTTCACCGAGGATCAGTTCCAAGACAGTGAAGGTGAGAATCGAGCCGGTGGCATCATTGAAAGCCGATTCGGACTCAACGGTTTGACGTACCCGGGGTTCCACCGCCACTTGGCGGAAGACGGGGATCAATGTCGCCGGATCGGTCGATGCGATCACTGCTGCCAACAAGGCGGCATACAGGACCGGCAGTTTCAATAAGGCGACCGCCGTTACTGTCACGATGGCAGCAGTGATGAGCACGCCGGGAACGGACAACAGGGTCACCGTGATCCATACGCGCTTTAACACGGAAAATTGAATCGCACGCCCCCCTTCAAACAGGATCAACGTGGACCCGATCAAAATGATGAACTGATAGGCCACAGAGTTGCCGGGTTGTACGATCCAGTTCAATCCCGCCGGACCGACGAGCATGCCAAGTATCAGGAATAATACGAAATCGGGGATGCGGATTCGTTGTGCCAGTCGGGTAGCGATCAGCCCGAGCAGAAAGACCATGGTAAACATGTACATTTCGGTTTGTGCGATTTCCATAACTTCGGATTTCATCGTGCTGACTCCTTCTGAGGTTCGACTGGTTGTTTCTTCAAGAGTGAGTCTGGTAATACTGTCCAATTGCTTTCCCGGTTGGCTCCACCTACGCCCTGCAAGGAAGCGGGTCATGGCCGCTCCGACCCGAAGCGCAGGATGCGGGCAAAGTACGCTTCGCTTAGAGGTGGTTGCTCGCGATTTCATTTCTGCGCTTTCCGGGTCTTCGCTCACCTGGGAGAGCATTTTCTCCTTCACGGATTTACCAGACACGCCCTAAAGGCGTTTTTCGTGCGTCTCCATTTCTATCCTGTTTCATACATGAATGGCTCGGCGGACCGTGTTCCATTTCGCCCCGCAGCGCGAAAAGGCCAACCTGAAACGGATGGTTTCAAGTCGCTCAGTCGGGGGAA
This sequence comes from Polycladomyces subterraneus, assembly GCF_030433435.1. Lineage (NCBI taxonomy): Bacteria > Bacillati > Bacillota > Bacilli > Caryophanales > Thermoactinomycetaceae > Polycladomyces > Polycladomyces subterraneus. The sequence continues at coordinate 90,317 of NZ_JANRHH010000049.1, read as the reverse complement.
GATCACGATTGCATGTGCAGGTGCCAATCTGATTATACCTTAATGATGAACAATTTGTCGGACAATGATGGGGTCATTTGGTAACATAACCAAAGCTCGCTCATTTAACCTCATTTCTTTCCGATAAGACAGAAGAATCGGATTCATTCCTTGACATTGGGAGGGAGGAATGGGTATATTCACCTTACGGATAGTGTTTTTCTTCCTCATTCCTCATATTGATTTCAAAATTGTCTGCAATGGAGGGATGTACGATCATTCAGTTCCGCCAGGTCAACAAATGGTTCGGAGATTTTCACGTCCTAAAAGACATCAACTTGACGATCCAAGCGGGCGAAGTGGTCGTGATTCTTGGACCCAGCGGATCGGGCAAAAGCACCTTGCTCCGCTGTATCAATCAGTTAGAAACGGTATCTGAGGGCGAAGTCATCGTGGACGGGGTAAAAATGAACGACCCCAAAACCAATCTGAACAAAGCACGACAGGAAATCGGCATGGTTTTCCAGCACTTTCATCTGTATCCTCACAAAACGGTGTTGGAAAACATTATGCTCGCCCCGATGAAAGTAAAGAAAATGCCTGAAGAGGAAGCGCGAAAGATTGCGGAATTTTACCTGCAAAAAGTAGGAATCCCAGAGAAGGCCAACGCCTATCCCTCCCAATTGTCGGGCGGCCAGCAGCAGCGCGTCGCGATCGCCAGAGGATTGGCGATGAAACCGAAGATCATGTTGTTCGACGAGCCCACTTCCGCACTCGATCCCGAAATGATCGGTGAAGTGCTGGACGTGATGCGAACGCTGGCCAAAGAAGGCATGACCATGGTGGTAGTGACCCACGAGATGGGGTTCGCGCGGGAAGTGGCGGATCGGGTGATCTTTATGGATGAAGGACGGATTTTGGAGGAATCCGAGCCGGAGACGTTTTTCAACAATCCAAAAGAAGAACGAACCCGGCAGTTTTTAAGTAGAATTCTGAAACATTAAAAAAGGGGGAATTCGATGCGGTTTTGGAAGCGTTGGTTGGTGTTTTGTCTGTCCGCGGTGTTGGCGTTTTCCCTGACGGCTTGCGGTGGTGGAAGCTCGGCCGACGGTTCGTCGCTTGCGGCGATCAAAAAGCGGGGGAAATTGGTCGTCGGTGTCAAGTATGACACCAACCTGTTCGGCTACAAAGATCCCGCTGACGGTCAAGTGAAAGGATTTGAAATCGATTTGATGCGCGAGTTTGCCAAGAGATTGCTGGGCGACGAAAAGAAAGTGGAGTTCAAGGAGGTCACCTCCAAAACGCGGATCAAGATGCTGCAAAGCGGTGATATCGACTTGGTCGCGGCGACGATGACCATCACCGACAAGCGGAAGAAACAGGTGGATTTTTCCCGCGTCTATTTCATGGCTGGACAATCCTTGCTGGTACCGACCAACAGTCCGATCACGGGGCTGAAATCTTTGAATGGAAAAGTGGTGGCCACGGCCAAAGGAGCCACGAGTGGCCGGAACCTGCAAAAATTGGTACCTGGTGTGAAGATCAAGGAGTATGAAAACTATGCCGATGCGTTCACGGCACTCAAGAGCGGTCAAGCGGATGCCGTGACGACCGATGACAGTATTTTGATGGGAATGCAGCAACAGGACCCCACCCACTTCAAACTCGTCGGCGGGCAGTTTACGCAAGAGCCGTACGGGATGGCGGTGAAAAAGGGGAACAAGGATCTGTTGAAAGCGGTGAACGATTTCTTGAACGAAATCATGAAAGATGGCACCTATCAGAAACTCTATCGGAAGTGGTTCAAAAAGAACCCGCCGGCCCATATTCCGGCAGAAGCAGTGCAAAAAGCTCCATGATCAAGCGTACATCTATTTAGGGTGTGTCTGTTCATTCCGTGAGGAGGCAATGTTTTCCCAGGTGAGGATCACCTTAGAGCCCGACCATGTGGACAACCGGAAAGCGCAGGAATGCATTCGCGGGCAATTTCCCCCATGCGAGGCGTGTTTTGCCCGCGTTCTGCGCTCCCCGGTCTCAAGCAGCCATGATCCTTTTCCGAGAGGGCGCATGTGGAGCGAACTGGGAAAGCGAAGAGGACTGTATTGATCAGGAATGCCCTAGCGATGGAGCCCATCGGTTCTGCAGTAAGGTGGCGAATGAGCTTCATTTAGGCGAAATAGGTACGATGCAGGAAAAGGCTCATCCAAAGGAATCTATTTACCAGATATGTTTTAGAGAGAAAGCGAGGGTGAGCGATGTTCGATATAGCGGTTTTAGCTGATTACAAGCAGGAGTTTATCGATGGGTTTCTTGTCACGCTTTCGGCAAGTGTACTGGCGTTGGGACTCAGTTTGGCCATCGGTACGTTCATCGCGGTATTGCGATTGTCCGGGGTGCGACCATTGGAAATCCTGGGAACGGCTTATGTGGAATTTTTCCGCAACACACCCATTGTGATTCAGGTGTTTATGTTTGCGATTGGACTCCCCACATTGGGTATTCGGTTTTCCGAGTTTACCAGCGGCGTGTTGGGACTGTCCATCTACACCGGGGCATTTATCGCCGAGGCGCTTCGTGCTGGGATTCAGTCCGTGCCAAAAGGACAGATGGAAGCGGCACGTTCATCCGGGATGAGTTATGTGCAGGCCATGCGATACGTGATTTTGCCGCAAGCGTTCAAGCTGGTCATCCCGCCCCTCGGCAACCAGTTCGTCAACTTGGTGAAAAACTCGTCGGTTCTGGCTATCATCGCCGGCGGGGATTTGCTGTATACCGCGGACAGTGTATCGTCGGATACGTTTGAGGTAGCGGTCGTCTACGGTTTTGTCGCTTTGCTGTATCTGGTCATCACCCTGCCGATCAGTATCGGTGTCAACTGGTTGGAACGTCGGCTCAGTAAAAATCGTTGAAAGGGGGATGCCGGTGGATTTCCAACACACATTCGCGCCCGAAACGCTCCGCACATTGATGGAAGGGTTACTGGTCACTTTGGAAGTGGCGGCATCCGCCATCGTGCTCAGTTTTATCTTGGGTATTATTCTGGGCATCCTGCGGTACACGAAATTGCCGGTATTGTCCCAGCTGGCGGTGTTGTACATTGAGGTGATGCGCAATTTGCCGCTGTTGCTCATCATCTTTTTCGGCTATTTCGGTTTGCGCGACATGGGGATTGATTTACCCGTGACCATGGCGGCGATTGCAGGACTCACGGTATTCACTTCAGCGTTGATCGCTGAGATTGTGCGAAGTGGATTGAACTCGGTGGAAAAAGGACAAATCGAAGCCGCACGTTCCCAAGGGTTTACCTATGTACAAACCTTGTGGTACATCATTTTGCCGCAAGCCCTCAAACGCATGATCCCACCGCTGGTCAGCCAGTTCATCACGTTGGTGAAGGACACGTCACTCGCGGTTGTGATCAGTTTGGAGGAAATGATGCACAACGCACAGATCGTTTACAACAAGTACGTGAATGCGACCATCCCGTTGCTCTTGTTGGTGGCGTTTATCTATTTCACCATCAATTACAGCCTCTCAAGGGTGAGCCGGTATTTGGAAAAACGGTTGGCGGGCTGACGCGGTTGACCTCCACTGATATTTCATCCCGGTATTGGTATTCGTTGACTGGTGTCACCACCAACAAATCATGCCCATCCCGGTCGATTTACCCCGAGGTGACTATTTTCCGGGACGAGAGAGTCTGGTCTGGCGAGCTTTTGGGTATTGGTGACCCAAGCGAAGGGTGGTCATTTTCCGGAGAGCGACATTAGAGTGTGTGTCGCAGATATGACATGGAAAATGGCTCACCCCAAGCAAAATGCTGAAACCAGACATGCCCTCATCGTGTGGATGCAGTTTCATCCAACACACAATCTTCACGGAATCCCTTTCGGCGAATATGGACACAACTACGTAGATGGAATAAGATCAAAATGGTGAACTCAATTCATACATATTCGTGGAGCCCGTTTGACGGGTTGCTTTTGATGTAAATCCCACTTTTGCATACACACTATGAATCAATGGAGCCGAAAGAAAGGGGTCAGGGATGGGCGGATTTATTCAATCTTTTTTACACTGGTTGGCGGATCTCGGTTATCTGGGCATTGCTTTGGGATTGATGGTGGAAGTGATCCCGAGCGAAATCGTTCTCGCCTATGGGGGGTACCTTGTCTCTCGCGGAGAAGTGACGTTTGTGGGTGCCGTAATAGCCGGTACGATCGGCGGTTTGCTGGCACAGTTATTCCTATACTGGGCAGGGTATTATGGCGGTCGACCCTTCCTGGAGAAATATGGGAAATACGTGCTTATCAAGAAAAAGCATCTCGATGTGGCGGAAGAGTGGTTTCACCGCTACGGCGCAGGCGTCATCTTCGGAGCTCGTTTCATCCCGGTTGTCCGTCATGCCATCTCAATCCCGGCTGGGATTGCCAAAATGTCATGGATGAAGTTTACGGCGTATACTACGATGGCCATTGTCCCTTGGTCGATTTTCTTTGTTTATATCGGTTGGGAACTGGGAGACCGCTGGGAAGACTTCAAACAGATCGCTGAACCGTATGTACAGCCGTTGGCGATCGCTGCGGTCATCCTCCTCGCTGGTTATGTGTTGGTGCAATCGATGAAGAAAAAACGCGCGTAAAACAATGGTTGATCTTGAATCATCCTCATTTGCACGATTGGGAAAAACTGAGGCCATGAAAATGTCAAGATGCTCTCCCATGGATACATGAATCTTTGTTACAATAAGGGCAGAATAGGATACGCTGAAAACAAACGCAGTCATGGAGCGTTCACATAAGGGAAATTGAAGAAACAGGGAGGGCGTCATCGATGCACATGCCTTCGTTGAGCGGATGGATCATTATTTTGGTGATCGCGCTGTTGGTGTTCGGCCCGAGCAAGTTGCCGCAGTTAGGTAAGTCTCTCGGCAGTGCCTTGCGGGAGTTCAAAGAAGCTGTCGGTGGTGTAGACAAGGACGATCAAAACAAAGACAAAACCAGCACCTGAGAAAAAGGGACGGGGAAAAAACCCCGTCCCTTTCTTTTACAACAGCGCCGGACATGCCACCGTATTTTTCATCGTTGGCCCAGCGATGAAATTCCCTTTCTGACATGGGCTGTTGGTCTTACATCAAGTCATTGGTTATCTCATTCCATCTACTTCTGCCTTAGAGGATTTAGCTACCACTTTTTTAAGTTCATCGAGGACTTCGGATGGTTCAACACGATCTTTATAATCTGCTTTCGTGTATTCAAAAGCGATTTTACCATCCTGTCCAATGATATAAGTGGCAGATACAGGAAGGGTCCAGGAATGGTCACCGTTATAGGAAGAAACATCCAATCCAAGCTCTTTATACAAGTCAATCAAGTAATCGGGTAAACGGTAAACGAGATTATATTTTTGAGCCACTTTATTTCCCACGTCACTTAACACATGGAACCGTAGCTCATTTTTTTCTTTGGTGCTCAAGGAATGGTCCGGCGTTTGGGGGCTGATTGCAATGAGTTGACCGCCTGCTTGATGAATGTCATCCAAGATACTTTGGTATGCCCGCAATTCCATGTTGCAATATGGACACCACCCTCCACGATAGAAAGTGAGGATGACTGGGCCTTTTTTAAGTTCTTCGTACAAAGATACGTCTTTTCCGTTTGCATCCGGCAATGTAAAATCCGGGGCCTGTTGTCCTTTACGTAAACCCGTCGCTACACCGGACGCCTCCAGTTCTTCAATTGCCCGATTCATTAATTCTTGCTGCTCTTGTGGTACTTTCTTTCGAAAATTTTCCAAATACTGTTTAAACTGTTCCCGCATTTGCGTTTTTGCCATCGATTTTCACTCCCTATCAGATGTTGATATTATCCTCTTTTCATCTGTATTTTTGGGATGACACCGATCTATTCAAAAAAATAGTTCTTTATTTTTAATAACAAACAATCCTGACTAATTCATTTAAATCAGAAATAATATAATCCGGTTGCTGACCCATACGATCAAAAACCAATTGAGATTTTCGGTTGACCCATGCTGTTAGGAACCCAAAGCTAGATGCACCTGTAATATCCCATGTATTCGATGAAACAAATAATATGTCCTCGCGTTTGCAATTGAATCTGTCGAGAACATACGAGTATGCTGCTGGCGAAGGTTTGTATTGTTTCACGTCATCAATACTCATCACTAGAGTAAAGTATGGGGTCAGATGATGATATTCAACTAATGTTTGAATCATGTTAAGTGTTCCATTGGTCAAAATGGCAAGCTGACAATGGTTTGCCAACTGTTTCAGTGCGTTCGGTACTTCTTCATATAAAGACAGGGTCAAATATGAATCGAGCAATTCCTTCTCCTTTTCCTTCGTCAGAGTTACTCCTAATTGTTCGCAAGTAAACCGAAGACTGTTTCTCGTAATTTCATCAAATGGTTGGTAACGACCGATGATTTGTTGGATGAACGCATACTCCAGTTGCTTCGTTCGCCATAACTCGCTGATCTGTCGACCACGAGTTGGGAAGAGTCTCTCACTTTTTTCTGAGACGGAATGTACGTCAAACAAGGTTCCATATGCATCAAAAACAATGGTTGTAAGGTGTTCCAACTCAATTCATAGCCTCCTTTTAGGGGCTTTTGTTATGCTTTTACCCAATTTGGAACTATTCTACACCCGCTGCTTTCGGTGTTGTGTAGACCGGGCAACGCAAATCGGTTTTTTCCAGCAATTCTTTTATACGTTCTTCTGATTCGCTATTTGGATCACACCTCTTCTCGAAGAGAGGGAGAGGCTATTGACAAACCCAGCGGTTTTTCCGCTGGGTTTGTTGAGACTAACCTGATACCCTTTGTTAGTAGTCTTGTGACAGTGTTTTTCACGTCCCTTTCTTCAACAACAGCGCCGGACACCTTTGCCACCGTATTTTTCATCGTTGGCCCAGCGATGAAATTCCCTTTCTGACATGGGCTGTTGGTCGGGATGGTAGCGGCGCATGTGTTCCAGGTATCTTTGATAATCAGGTACTCCGGCGATGGCGTTCAGATAGTTGGCTACCGCCTTGAACGGGCGCAGGCAACGCGTCAACAAACCGTCCATGCATCTCCCTCCTCATCGGGTCGACGTTACCGGTGTGTAGGGCGTTTCCATGAGCGGCAAGCGTTCCCGCTTAATGATCAATTTATACCATACGCGCAACGAATCCAGTATGATCAGGGCGATCAGCAGCATGAAGATGGCGGTCAAAATGGCGTCGATCTGATTGTTCAGCACGATGCGTTGCATTTCCTCCATTGATTGCGCCGGAGGCAGTACTTTGCCAGCGTTGATCGCTGCTTGGTATTTATCTGCTGCCGCCAGGAAGCTGACTTTGGCGCTGGGATCGAACAGTTTCTGCCATCCGGCCGTCATGGTAGCGGTAGTAAGCCAGACGGTCGGTAGCAGAGTCACCCAGGCGTAACGAGTTTTGCCCATTTTCAAAAGAATTGTCGTGCCGACGACCAGTGCGACGACAGCCAGCATCTGGTTGGCGATCCCGAAGAGCGGCCACAGTGTGTTGATGCCACCGAGCGGATCTACGACCCCTTGGTAAAGGAAGTAACCCCAAGCCGCCACGACCAAACCGCTCGTCAGCACATTGGCGAAATAGTTCGATGTATCGCCCAATTTTTTATGGAAGTGTCCGAGCAGATCCTGCAGCATGAACCGCCCGACGCGCGTACCGGCATCAATCGTTGTTAGAATGAAGACGGCTTCAAACAGAATCGCAAAGTGGTACCAGAAGGCCATGAATGCCTTTCCGCCGATAACAGCAGAGAAGATTTGTGCCATACCGACTGCCAGCGTGGGTGCACCGCCGGTTCTGGACAGCAGGGTTTGTTCGCCGATGTCTTTGGCCAATGTTTGCAATTGGTCCGGTGTTAATGTGAAGCCCCACGAGGTGATCGTCTTCGCCGCGGTCACCACATCGGTGCCGATCGCGGCCGCGGGGCTGTTCATCGCGAAATAGACGCCCGGTGTCAGCGCGCAAGCCGCGATCATCGCCATAATCGCGACGAACGATTCCATCAACATGGCGCCATATCCAATCATACGAGCATGGGATTCGCGGGCAATCATCTTCGGCGTCGTACCGGAGGAAACCAGCGAGTGGAACCCGGAGACGGCACCACATGCGATCGTGATGAAGACAAATGGGAACAAGTCACCGGCGAACACCGGACCCGTACCATCGATAAACTTGGTGAATGCCGGCATGTGCAAAGGCGGCAACACCAGCAGAATGCCCAGTGCCAAAGCGCCGATCGTGCCGATTTTCAGGAACGTGCTCAGGTAATCGCGCGGCGCCAGCAACAGCCACACGGGGATGACGGAGGCAACAAAGCCGTAGATGATCATCATCCATGCGATCGTGGTGCCCTCAAAGGTGAACATTTTGGACAATGTGGGATGCTCCGACACATACTGTCCCAGATACAGGGAAAGCAACAGCAGGCCGAAACCGATCACCGACGTTTCCAGCACGCGCCCCGGGCGGATATAACGCATATACACGCCCATGAACAAGGCGATCGGAATCGTCGCAGCGATGGTAAACATGCCCCACGGACTGTTTGCGAGCGCTTTCACCACAACCAAAGCCAAAACGGCCAACAAGATAATCATGATGCCGAGGATGGCGAACAGCGCGATGAACCCGCCAACCGGCCCGATCTCCTGTTTTGCCATTTCTCCGAGCGACTTGCCGTTACGGCGCATCGATCCGAACAGAATGATGAAGTCCTGTACGGCCCCCCCCAATACGACCCCGACCAGAATCCATAAAGTACCGGGCAGATATCCCATCTGCGCGGCCAAAATCGGGCCGACCAGCGGTCCCGCACCGGCGATGGCGGCGAAATGGTGGCCGAACAACACCCACTTGTTGGTGGGCACGTAGTCTTTACCGTCATTGATGCGCTCAGCAGGCGTTTGCCGGTTGTCATCCAAACCGAAAACCTTGTTTGCCAAAAAGCGGCTGTAAAAACGGTACGCGATGGCATAGGTGCAGATGGCGGCCACCAGCATCCATGCCGCATTCACCGTCTCACCGCGATTGAGTGCCAAAAAGGCGAACCCAGCCGCACCTGCCGCAGAGATCAATCCCCAGAGCAAAACGGAAGCCCATTTGTTCATAATATTTTGACCCCCTTTGACAACATTGGTGAAGGAATCTTCCTTTAATAATGATTATACTGCAAAATGAAGCAAATCTGGACCGGTCAATTTTTCCCTTGGGGTTGCACCGTCAAGATTTTGTCCCGAAAAGCTGTACGGGTCGTGAAAGAAACGGGAAGAGTTTGTGCTATACTGTCATAGGAAGGATGGGAGAAAACGGACGTCGGGCTCGTCCGGTTTGTCGATGCGGGAGAAGTTTTCTCGAGCAAGTGACGCCGGAGCACTGCTTGGGGTGTGTCTGGTTCGACCTTAAGGCGGCAACGTTTTCTTGTGAGCGAGTTCCCAAGCCCGACTGAGTGAAGAACCGGAAATCGCAGGATCCCCATCGCGGGCTTTTTTTGAGCGAAGATACTTGGGCCGCGTCTTGCCACCGCATCGAGGGTCCTTGGTATTCTTCCGGGCAGAGGTGTTACGAGTTGGGAACACGAAATGGACGATCATGATCCAGACCTATTCCAACAACGTGGCTTCCCCGCAGTTTGCATGATACAATGGATCAGATACTGAGCGTTTTTCGGAGGTGAAACCAATGGCCATTTCCAAGGAACAAGTGCAGCATGTCGCGCAACTGGCGCGTTTGGCGTTAACGGAGAAGGAAGTGGAGCAGTTCACCACGCAGTTGAACGATATCCTCCACTTTGCGGAAAAATTGAACGAATTGAACACGGAAAACGTGGAACCGACCTCTCACGTGTTGCCGTTGGCTAACGTGTTGCGCGAAGATGAAGTGCGTCCCTCCATTCCGCGGGACAAAGCACTGGCTAACGCACCGGAAAAACGGGACGGCATGTTCCGCGTGCCGGCTGTATTCGAGGAGTAAAGGGGGAGAACCATGTCGCTGTTGAGAGAATCGCTGAAGTCGATACATAGCCGTCTGGCGAATCGCGAGCTAACGGTACGCGATTTGGTGGATGCATCGCTCGCCCGGATTCGCGAAGTGGACGAGCAGGTACGCGCGTTTTTGACGGTGGATGAAGACGGGGCCCGTGAGCGGGCTGAAGCATTGGATCAGGAACGAGTGGAGTCAGATCAGCGGGGGATCCTGTTCGGATTGCCTGCGGGCATCAAGGACAACATCTGTACGGAAGGGCTGAAAACCACTTGTGCCAGCCGGTTGTTGGCCAACTATGAACCGATTTACTCAGCCACGGTGATGAAGAAACTGGAACAAGCCCAAGCTGTCACGGTCGGCAAAATGAACATGGACGAGTTTGCGATGGGTTCATCGACGGAAAACTCCGGTTTCCACCCGACATACAACCCATGGGATCTCAGTCGCGTTCCCGGCGGTTCCAGTGGGGGATCGGCAGCCGCTATCGCAGCGGGGGAAGTGTATTTCGCGCTCGGATCGGACACCGGTGGATCGATTCGGCAACCGGCCGCATATTGCGGGGTTGTCGGGTTAAAACCCACTTACGGACGGGTGTCCCGGTTCGGTTTGGTCGCGTTTGCTTCTTCGCTGGACCAGATCGGGCCTCTGACGAAAAATGTGGAAGATGCGGCGTACGTTTTGCAGGCGATTGCCGGACATGATCCGATGGATTCCACCTCGGCCGATGTGGAGGTGCCGGATTATCTCTCCGCGCTGACGGGGGATGTGAAAGGTCTCAAAGTGGCCGTTCCCAAGGAGATGATGGGAGAGGGCATCGATCCCGGCGTTCGCGAGAAAGTGCAGCAGGCGTTGCGGGTGCTGGAAAGCTTGGGTGCCGTCATCGAGGAAGTCTCCCTGCCGCATTCCGAGTATGCCGTGGCCACGTATTACCTGCTGGCTCCGGCTGAAGCGTCTTCCAACCTGGCACGTTACGACGGAGTGCGCTACGGGGTGCGCGTCGAAGCGGACTCGTTGGTGGAGATGTACAAACAGACGCGCAGCCAAGGGTTTGGCAGCGAGGTAAAACGCCGGATCATGCTGGGAACGTACTCTCTGAGCTCCGGTTACTACGATGCCTACTATCTGAAGGCACAAAAAGTGCGTACCTTGATCAAGCAGGACTTCGACCGGGTTTTTGAGCAATACGACGTCATCGTCGGACCGACTGCACCGACCACCGCTTTCAAAATCGGGGAAAAGGTCGACAATCCGCTCACCATGTATCTGAACGATATTCTCACCATCCCGGTGAACCTGGCAGGATTGCCGGCGATCAGCGTGCCATGCGGGCTGTCTGATGGACTGCCGGTTGGTCTGCAAATTATCGGCAAGGCGTTTGACGAATCCACGGTGTTGCGGGTGGCCCATGCCTATGAGCAGCACGGGGAGCGTTTGCCGGAGCCGACGATCGGAGGTGCGGAAGCATGACGCAGTTCGAAACGGTCATCGGATTGGAAGTGCACGTGGAGCTTTCCACCAAAACAAAAATTTTCTGTGGTTGTTCCACCGAATTCGGCGCCCCGCCGAACACGCACACTTGCCCGATTTGCCTGGGGCATCCCGGCGTACTTCCCGTGTTGAACCGGCAAGCTGTGGAATACGCGATGAAGGCGGCGATGGCGCTCAACTGCGAAATCGCTGAATACAGCAAATTCGACCGGAAAAACTACTTCTACCCCGATTTGCCCAAGGCCTATCAAATTTCGCAGTATGACCAGCCGATCGGTCGAAACGGATGGATCGAAATCGAAGTGAACGGGGAGAAGAAACGGATTGGAATCACGCGTGTCCATCTCGAGGAGGATGCAGGCAAGCTGAACCACATGGAAAACGAGGAAGGCTCACTGGTTGACTTCAACCGCGTGGGTGTCCCGCTGATTGAGATCGTCTCCGAGCCGGATCTGCGTTCGCCGCAGGAAGCACGGGCATATCTCGAAAAATTGAAGGCGATTATGCAATATACCGGTGTCTCCGATGTAAAAATGGAAGAAGGATCTCTCCGGTGCGACGCCAACATCAGTTTGCGCCCGGTTGGCTCCGAGAAGTTTGGTACCAAAACCGAGCTGAAAAACCTGAACTCGTTCCGCAACGTGGAACGCGGTCTGGAGTACGAACAAAAGCGGCAAGCGGAAATTCTCTCCCAAGGGGGCGAAATCACCCAACAAACGTTGCGGTGGTTGGAGGATGAGGGACGGACCAAAGTGATGCGCAGCAAAGAGGAAGCACATGATTACCGGTACTTCCCGGAACCCGATCTGGTCCGTCTGCACATCGACGATGAATGGAAAGAGCTGGTTCGCGCCACGATTCCGGAGCTGCCGGATGCACGTCAAGCCCGTTATACCAAGGAGTACGGCTTGTCCAACTATGATGCCGGTTTGCTTACCGCCTCCAAGGTGATCGCCGACTTTTTCGACCAAACGGTGGAAGCCGGGGCTGAACCGAAAGCGGCCGCCAACTGGATCGCCAGTGAATTGCTGGGTTATCTCAATGCCCATGACAAAGAACTGGCCGACACCCAGATCACGCCACAAGGGTTGGCCGGCATGATCAGGTTGATTCAAGACGGAACGATCAGCACCAAAATCGCCAAGAAAGTGTTCAAAGAACTGGTCGAAAAAGGCGGGGACCCGAAACGGATCGTCGAGGAAAAAGGGTTGGTACAGATCAGTGACGAGGGGCAACTACGGCAGATCGTGGAGCAGGTGTTGGCCGAGAACCAGCAGTCGGTGGAGGATTACCGCAACGGAAAAGACCGCGCTCTGGGTTACCTTGTGGGACAAGTGATGAAACTGACCAAAGGCAAAGCCAATCCACAGTTGGTCAACCAATTGATCCGGGAACAGATCAACGCTTGATGCCGAGATCCATCAGAACGGTGTCCTTTTTAGAGGATGCCAAACTGTGGACTCCGCGATGGAAGTCCGGGAGCCGTCTCCTGATCGACGGGAGAACGGCTCCCGTCAGGTTTAGATATCAGGTTGTGATAAACGAACGCCGTCTTTAAGCGTATGTTGCTCAAAGATAGGTTGGTCTGTTAAGTCCAGCGTTGAGATGGGAGGTGTTGGAAGTGCAAGCTTTGTACACCGCCATTGTGCTCTTGTTTTTGGGCATGGGCGTGTATTATTTGAATACGGAACCGGTCGTGGCGGTGCATCATTTTTTGATCTCCCTCTATTTCTTTGTTTTTTTGTATGAGATTCGGGGAAAACCCTTTTCGAGAAGCGTCTACTGGTTGTTGTTGCTGTTGTTGGTCGGGGATGCTTGCATGCAGTTTTCCATCGGGGATATGAATCTGATCAGCGGATTGGTCAGTGCGATGTTTGCGCTGTCCACCTGGCAAGCCCAACGGCGATTGTCTTGACGTCAAACCTCCGGATGCGTGTCATGATCCCGTCTGCCGGTCTTAAATGTGATTGTTTGAACATGGACGAACCGAGGTGGTCACGGATGGCCCAACGTGGTGTTTTGGTCATTGCGCACGGGTCCAGCAAACCGGAATGGGTGCAGTTGGTTGATGAAGCGGTATCAAGGGTTCGATTGGATTTGCCTGTGGAGATTGGTTTTTTGGAGTTGGTGCCGGGCCGGGCGATTGCGGACGCCATACAGTCACTGCGCCGCCGAGGTGTGGATGAAATCATTGCCGTACCATTGTTCGTCTCTTCCGGAAGCACGCATATTGAGGAGATCGGATATCTTTTGGGTGTGATTTCCAAGCCGCGTCTTCCGTTCAAGGAAAAACCCATCCCCTTGGAGATACCCGTACATTACACACCGGCGATGGATGGTCACCCGTTGATCGGTGAGATTGTGACGGAGCGTGCTCGCAAACTGAGCCAACGGCCTGAGGAAGAAGTTGTCGTGCTGGTCGGCCACGGCAGCGAGGTGTCTGGATTCCGGGAAAAATGGGAAGAAGGCGCCAATCAGCTTGCTGCACAGGTGCAGCGTGCATTGGGGTTTCGGCAAACGGTATACGCGTCTTTGCATCCGGATCATTTGCATGAGGTGGTCCGCGCCTGGAGCGCACGACATCGGGTGTTGGTGTTGCCATTGTTTTTGAGTGAAGGGTACTTTACCAAAAAAGTGATCCCGTCGAAATTGGCGGGGCTGGATTATGTGTATTCCGGAGAGACATATCTGCCGCATCCGTTGATTTCTCGTTGGATCGAAGAAACGGTGAGGGATGCGATCGGTCAATCCCGGCGCGCACCTTCCGCCGCCACCCAGTGACGAAATTGGCGTGGGTGAGCCCAAACCACGGGGCGTACAATGTCGGGTAAGACCGGCAGCCGGATGTCAGCATCCCGCCCTGACAATCATCGGCCGTCCCGTGAGGGACGGTTTTTTCACGCCTGTTGATGCAGTTTGACATATAGCGCCAACTGGCGTTTGGTTACGGGGTTCAGATTGTTGAGTCGCCGGATCAACAATTGTTTGGCGTAATGGTACAACTGTAGGTCGAGAGCATTGTTTTGTTTGATGATGTGGATGAGTTCCTTTTGAATCTGTTGTTTTTGCGGGCGGCGCTTGGTGACATTTTGCCTGGTGTAGTTGACGTTGCCCCATCCCAGAGCCTGTTTCATCAGGAACACCGAATGCGGATACAATTCGGTAATGCCCACGATGACGTAATGTTTGCGGAGATTTTGTTTGGCCAGATCCAGATCAGGCTGATGTTTGCCGGAGAGGAATCGGGTTTGGTGATTCCAAAGCTGCGTTTGAATGTCGTCGTTTTTACTGAGAATGAACTCTTTGAAACTCATAGAGTTGACTTTGGCATAGAGTTTGGTATTTGGGTTGGATTTGATGTAATAATAGGCGGAAATGACTCGGTTGACGGGATCGCGCAACATGGTGATATACCTGAAGGGTCGCTGGAAATAGCGATGAGTTCCGAAACGGCAATGACCGTATACACATTTGATTTTCTCCCGTTGGGTGGCGGACAGTTTTTTTACGGCTTCCTGCTGGTGATGGGCCGGGTATTTGTAGATCTGGTCCGGTCGGTACTGCCTGTCGATAATGCTGCGTAAGGTCAGACCGCCTGCTTTGGGGATGTGGGAAAAAATGATGATGGGTTGGCGCATGGTGGCGTTCTCCTCCTTTTGTCCACTCTTGGTACAACTATTGTATGGACCAGTGTACCGACCCGTTCTAGGGATCGTTCTATCTTATGTTTCGGGCATCCACCGGGTCCATTGACGCGTCCCTAGCAGATGCTGTGCACCGACCATCGCTTCTTGCAAATGCGCCTCAGCATGACGGTTCCAAACGAGAAGCAATTCCGCCGTGGGACGGAATCCTTCCGAAGCTGAACCGCACAACCGGTGAAAATATCCTTGTTTGATACGATCCGCCCGTCGGGCGAGATACAAGCATTGTACCAGTGTCATCAACAGGGTTTCATGCCAATCCCCCATCGCCATCCGTTTGAGGCAACCAGAAGCGGTCAGACGGTAGTGGTTGGACAGCATGCATTCCCGATGTGCTTCCTCCCAGCCGTCCCAATCGCATGCAAACGCGGAACAACGCAGTTGATAACAAATGGAACTCAACGTTTCGTCTGCGGCAATGCTCTGGTCCAACGCGTGTTGTACTTCGGTCAACCGATAGGGCTCCGGCCCGTCCTGGATCGGTTGCGACTCTCTTCTGGAGGACGTGTGGGAATCAGTCATCGACGGTTCCTCCTTTCTCAAGCGGACGAAGTCTTGTCTTTCACCATTGTATGCGGGGGGCGGGAAAAAAAGCAGACCGTCCGGCGAAACGACAAAAAGAGGTGATCCCAAATGTACAGGCGCGCGAGATTGATTTACAATCCCACGGCAGGGAGAGAGATGTTTGTACGGCAGTTGCCCCGCATTCTCGAACGGTTGGAGCGGGCGGGATTGGAAACGTCCTGTCACGCGACGCGAGAACCGGGTCAGGCGACCATTGCGGCGCGGCAGGCGTCAGAACGCGGGTTTGACGTGGTGATCGCTGCTGGAGGAGACGGGACGGTGCATGAAGTAGTCACCGGCATATCACAAGGTCCGTACCGTCCGATTCTGGGTGTTTTGCCGTGTGGCACGACCAACGATTTTGCGCGTGGTATGGGGTTACCCCGTGACTTGTTACGGGCGTGCGACGTGATTGGTGATGGATTCGTGCGGACAGTGGATGCGGGGCGTGTGGGAGAACGGCTGTTTGTCAACGTGGCGGCAGTCGGTGACGTGACGGCCGTCACCTACGAGGCGCCCAGCAGATTGAAAACGCTGGTTGGCCCATTGGCTTATTATTTGAAAGGACTGGAGAAAATAGGATCATTGTCGCGTTCGTTTCCGGTTTGCATTGAGGCGGACGGCCGACAATGGGAGGAAGACATTTTGTTGATGATGGTGGCCAATACCCGATCGGTGGGTGGATTTGAACAGTTGGCTCCGAAAGCGGATTTGAACGACGGAAAATTGGATGTGATCGTGGTGCGCAAAACCAGTATTGCCGATCTGATTCCGTTGGTCAGAATCGCGAGGAAGGGCGGGCACATCTATGATCCGAGCGTCTTGTATTTTCAAGCGCGACGCCTCTATGTTGAATCGGATGAGCCGCTGCGTTGGAACCTGGATGGGGAGCTGGGTGGAATCCTGCCCGGTATTTGTGAATCGTTGCCGGGTCATCTGCGGGTGTTGTGCCCGCGGCCAGCTGCAAAAGGGTCGAATAACGCCGGATGAAAAGGTTCTGGTATAATCGAGCCGAGACCCTGTGGAACGAGTTACAGCAGATGAAGAATGATGGTGAGGAGCAAAGGAGCAAACGAGATGAAACCACCTGTTACCACGGGAGAAATCATCGAACTGACCGTCACCGGCCAGAGCCATACCGGGGACGGCGTTGGAAAATACGAGGGGTTCACCGTGTTCGTCCCGCTGGCGTTGACCGGTGAACGAATTCGGGCGAAAATCACGAAGGTGAAAAAAACATACGCTCACGGCCAAATGTTGGAGATATTGGAACCGGCCCCGGCACGAACGGAACCGGCTTGTCCCGTTTTCGAACGGTGTGGCGGATGTCAGTTGCAGCACGTGAGCTATGAGGAGCAGTTACAGATCAAACGGCAGCAAGTGATCGACAGTTTTCAACGGATCGGCGGGTGGGAGGATGTGGTGCCCGTTTTGCCCGTGATCGGGATGCAAGATCCGTGGGCATACCGCAACAAAGCGCAAGTGCCATTCGGCTTGCGCGGCGGGGAGCTGGTTGCCGGTTTTTACGCCGCCGGTACACATACGATTGTCGACATGGACACATGTGGTATTCAACATCCTGACAATGACCGGGCAGTCCGGGAAGTGAAGCGGCTGGTCAAGGAATTGGGAATCCCACCGTACGATGAAAAAAACCACCGTGGGGTGCTGCGCCATGTCATGGTTCGAACCGGGTTTGCTACCGGCGAGATGATGGTCGTACTGGTGACCAATGGAAAACGGCTGCCACACCGAGAAACGCTGGTGTCGGAACTAAGGCATGCGCTGCCGCGGTTGAAATCGCTGGTACAAAACATCAACGACCGTCGGACTAATGTGATATTGGGTCGGGAAAACCGTTTGTTGTGGGGTGAGCCGATGATCCGTGACCGGATCGGGCCAGTGACCTACGTGATTTCTCCGCAGTCGTTTTTTCAGGTCAATCCCATCCAGACACGTGTGCTGTACGATCAGGTGCGCCAGTATGCCCGGTTGACGGGGCGGGAGATCGTAATGGATGTCTATTGCGGTGCCGGTACTATCGGATTGTATCTGGCCGACGGCGCGGCGTGGGTGTACGGGGTGGAATCGGTGCCTGAGGCGATTGAAGACGCACAACGCAATGCGCAGATCAACGAAATCGAACATGTTACGTTCGTGGCGGGCAAAGCGGAGGAAGTGATGCCGAGGTGGCGGGAACAGGGTATCCGGCCCGACGTCATCGTGGTGGACCCGCCGCGCAAAGGCTGTGATCCTGTGTTGTTGGATACGGTGGTGGACATGCATCCCAAGCGGTTGGTTTATGTCTCGTGCAACCCGGCTACGTTGGCACGCGATGCCCGTCATTTGCGGGAGCGGGGCTTTGACACCCTTGAAGTGCAGCCGGTGGACATGTTCCCGCACACCAGTCATGTGGAGTGCGTTGCTTGGATGGAACCGGTGAGGAATTGGTAAACAGGTGCAAACCATGAAACAACGGCAGCCACATCGTTTGAAAAAATAAAGCCCCAGCAAGTATCACGAAAGAGAACCCCTTTACTGAAATCTTACTTAGACATTAATTGGATTTTACCCGAAGTCATCGTAGTCCTGCTTCAATGACGGGACGGGTCGCCTCCTAAGCGGGAGGGGAAAACCCCATTGCCAGCCTTGCGAAACCTCGTTTGCTAGGGGCGTGGGGTTTTTTTCGTCTCTTACGGTTTTTTTGGCCTCAGCATCTTCAGGAGCCGCGCCCCACGATCTCTACCACCTACCACATCTTTCATCCGTCCGGGATATTTCCCAATCTAATGTAGTCGTGGATACATCTTTTGCTCTGGAGGTTCCCTGTTCAAATAGGATTCACAGTGGACGATTCACAGTGGACGCACTGTCGATTCTCGATTCTGCAAACGTCGATCTGGTTGTACTGGATGTCATGTTGCTCCGTGTGAACGAGCAACGGGTGTGTTTGCAAGCCTGTTTCTTGTAACCAAAGTTGCACCCTTTTTCGAAACAAGTCAAAATGAGAAGGGAGTTCCGGAAAAAGAAGATGGCTGAAAAGGAGAATATTGTATCGTCCGGCGAATAACATGGGAGAGTGCGACTCATACATATGGTATAATAAGGGAACTTGAAACCGAACGGCGATGGAACACGTTCGCTGGGGTGGATATGTGGGAATGTGAGACGGCAAGAAGAGGGGGAGGAAAACATGGATCGGATCGCTCATACGGGCGCCTGGGATGGATTGGCGAGAATCAATGATGCAGTGGCTCATGGCCCCGTCGATATCCTACTGGTCTCCGAAAACTTTGGAAGCGGTCATACGCGCGCGGCGGAAGCCTTGGCCAACGGCATTGAACGGTCCCGTCCTGAGTTGCGGGTACAACTGATTGAGCTGGGGAGGGCGCTGCAACCGCAAATCAACCGTGCGCTCTTGACCTCGTATCTGGGCATGATCAGACGGGCGCCCAACTTATGGCGAAAAGTGTACGGGCGCCACCATGGGCGACTGTTTCCACGTTGGTTGCAGTGGTGCTTGCATCAGACACTGTATGCCAGTTTATCTGATTTGATTGAAACCTTCCGCCCCAAACTCGTCGTTTCCACCCATCCGTTTGCCAGCTCCGGCGTGGGCAAACTGAAACAAAAAGGGTTCCCCCTTCGCCTGTGTACAGTCATCACCGATTTCACAGCACACGGCTCATGGGTTCATCCCGAAGTGGACCGTTACTTGGTTCCCACCCCCCAGGTACGTGAACAACTGGTGCAGTTGGGTGTAGAGGATTGCCGCATTCAGGTGACGGGCATCCCCACGGATGTGCAGTTTTGGGAAGAAGGGAATCGGTTGCATGCCAGACAGCGCGTCGGTTTGTTGGACAAGCCAACCGTTTTGATCCTGGGAGGCGGATTGGGCATCGGTACGGACATGCTCGTCCAGATGGCCGCCAAGTGGAAAGAAGAGATGCAAATCGTGGTCTGCACGGGGCATAACCGAAAAGTGTACCAGTGGTTGCGGAGCGATCCATCCCTGAAGCACCCCCACATTCGCGTCTTGGGGTACACTCGAAGGCTGTCAGATTGGATGGATGCGGCCGACCTCATTTTGTCCAAACCTGGTGCGCTGACATGTTCGGAAGCGATCGCCAAGGGAACACCGCTCTTGTTGTATGGATCAATCCCCGGACACGAGGAGCAAAACAGTCGGTTTCTTGTTTCTCACGGATTGGCTGTCCAGGCGAAAAACGAAGAGGAGTTGGACGCGTGCTTTGCCCAGTTGTTGCGTAAACCGGATCGGTTTCAAATCATACGGGAGAATATGCTCCGATGGCGTAAGCACATCCATCCCTCCAACAGTGTGGAGGCCGTGTTGGAGATGATGGTGTCCGAACCGTCTTCGGAGTTCCTGATAAAGGCATAAATGTGGGGTTTTGTTTTACTTGCCCTTTTGTGCTTCCATCGATATAATGCAAAGGGCAGGTATAAATTCACAGATGTGACTAAGCGTTGACAACTGACTGCGGTTCAAACGTAGTAATCGATATGGGATGAGGATGTTATTAGAGCCATGGATAAACAACCTTCAGATATCGTGATACCGGATACCGGTATTTATTCCAAAAAGCTGGGGCAAACCGACACCCGGATCAGTGCCTGGATTGCTCGGTTCGCCCGGTTTTGGGTAAAGGGAGTCATCTCTTTGAAGATTGAATCGACTCAACAGCTGGCCATTCGCATCATCCATTTGTTGTTTTTGAGCATCTTAGTGTCGCCGTGGCTGCCGCCGTTGGTGACGCTGGGGATTGGCTTTTTGACGCCTTTTTTCTATAAATGCAAATGGCCGGTGCGCGGTTGGCCCGAGGGGATTTTTCTTGGTTTTGCGTTTCTTTCCCTCATCAGCTGGGCGTTTAATCCCTCGTGGTTCTGGTGGATTCCCATCGGTATCATCCCGATCATCCTGTTCGGGTTGTATTATCTTTTGACGATATGGATCAAACATCTGACGGAATGGTCGTGGCAACAACTTCAGCGGCTGTATCTTCAATTTTGGCTGGGCGGCATTTATGTCGCCATCGTCGTGCTTATGCAACGGTGGGACCTGTTGCCACACGAAAAGTCGTTTTGGACGTACATGCTAGGGTTTTATCCGTTATGGCAGACGGACATGGAGCGAAGTGTGGGTACAGCGGCCAATTCCAATCTGGCTGCGGCCATGCTGATCTGTTTGGCATTGATGAGTATTTACGCGTCCTCGGTGGTCCGGGGAGCGTGGAAAAAAGTTGGTTGCTTCGCGATTTTTGCCTTGTATTCAGTGGCTATTTGGTGTACCGGTTCCCGCGGTGCATGGGTGGGCTTGTTGATCGGTCTGTTGGTTCAGGTGTGGATGACCGGAAACCGCCGTCGCACGGTGTTGTTATTCTGCGCACTGTTACTTTTGGGCGGTGTGATCTATACCAATCAAACTCTGATCCCGCGGGAAGAGACGCTGTTTGCGACGGTGGAAGTGCGTATTTTTGTCTGGCAGCATGCGTTTCAAATTTTCCGGGAACATTGGTTGCTTGGCGTTTTGCCGCTCCATTTCGGCCAACTGTTCGCCAAGCTGACAGGCAAATACATGTTTCATGCGCATAACGTATTTTTGGGAATTGCGACGGAGTACGGCGTCATCGGTCTGGGATTGTTCTTGGCGTTGATCGTGGTAACGACATACCGAGCCCGGCGGTGGCGGAAAACGGCCAATCGGAAGGAAGAAAAGAGGTTGGCAGGGTTGTTGATTTCGATCATTTTTGCGCTGTTGGGTCACGGGATGTATGATTATCCCATCATTTCCCCGCAAATCGGATTGATCTTCATTTTGAGCCTGATCATGATCCATGCACAGTATGAACGGCGGTGCCTGAAGAAACCGGATTGGAGTCAGGAATTGTACATGGACAATGCCGCCGAGAAAAAGATGGATAAATGGGAGGCGGCATTGATTACCGTGCGCAGTCTATGGAAGGCATTGCTCGGAGGACGGGTATAATGTACCTTATTCCAGGGATGAATGAGGGCCCAAAGCGTTCATGATCTGTTTCCCTTCAGGGTGCATGTGGAAGTGATACGGACGATCATCTAAAACAGAGTAACGGAAACCGGGGTGGAAAATGAACGCATTTTTCGCCTATTTGTATCGATTGCGGTTGATTCGAAGATGGAGCCTGATGCGCAACGTGATGCCGGAAAACGTGGCGGAACACAGCTATCACGTAGCGCTGCTGACACACGCCCTATGTACGATCGGCATCGAGGTGTTCGGTAAGAAGATCCCAGTGGAAAAGGCGGTTACACTGGCATTGTTTCACGATGTGACGGAAGTGATCACCGGCGACATTCCTTCCCCGGTGAAACATCACAACGATAAGCTGCTGGGTGGATTCCGGGAGTTGGAGAATTTGGCTGCGGAGCGGTTGTGCGACATGATCCCCGAACCGCTGCACCGGCATTACCGCCCGTTGATTCATGGTGAAGATGGCGATTTGCACCATTGGGTGAAAGCAGCCGACTTGCTGGATGCCTATCTCAAATGCGAGATGGAGATTTCAGCAGGAAACCGAGAGTTCGCTGTGGCCAGGCAGGAGATTGAGCGGCGTCTGCAATCGCTCGACATGCCGGAAGTGGACTATTTCCTTCGCCATTTCGGATCCAGTTTCACCCGGACTCTAGATGAACTGCATGATATGGATGATTCGGATGTGAATCGTTAGTTGGTGACGGTTCTGATGGCGCGAACGGCGCCTTTTTTCTTTTTAGGGGTCACAACACAAGCGGAAACGTTGGTGTGTGAAACGGATGACATGCTCCTCCTCATCCGTGTAGGTGTAAAGCATAGTGGTTCGCCTATGCAACGGAAGGAAAAACGTCCATCTAAGTATAAAACCGGCAAAGCGCGGTCATGCTGTTACCAGAATCTATCAATCTATGAGGTGGTTTTACTATGTTCAAACACCGCGCTTTCTGGTTGATCGTCGGCGTCATCACCATCATTGGTTTGACGCATTGGGGCGGCGACTTTCCTTCTTCTCCGCAAGCGTATGCGGAAAAAAAGGGTCTCATCGCTGTTCGTGTCCAACATGGGGACACGCTTTACCGGATCGCCAAACAACATGGGACCGATGTGGTTACCGTGGCACGGATCAACCATTTGCATGATCCATCACACATCCGAACGGGACAGATTTTATGGGTGCCCGAAACAAAACAGCAAACTGACGCACCCCTACGCGAATCCGGCTCTGTTCCTGCGATGTCCCGCGGAGTTTCGATGGGTGATTTTACCCTGACCGCATACACTGCCGGACCGGAATCGACGGGGAAAACACCGGGTCACCCCGACTACGGTATCACCGCATCCGGTGCCAAAGCCAGAGAAGGTGTCACCATCGCTGTTGACCCTAGGGTAATCCCGATTGGATCGCGCGTATATATCGAGGGCATCGGTTATCGTACGGCACAGGATGTGGGTGGAGCGATCAAGGGAAATCGGATCGATGTGTTTATGAACGACCTGAGTGAGGCGCGAAAATTTGGCGTCAAGAAACACGTTCGGGTGATGTTGGTGCCGACATCCTATGTGATGGAATGAGCCTCCCTGTGCCTGAAGAAGGATTCCTGGATTGTTGGTGTCACCCGAAGCGGCTTTGTCAGCAGTTTCTAGAGCTTATTTCAAAATCGATCAACCTGGTGTGTTTTGCACTTGTTTTTCCGGCTCGCTACGCCAGTCGCCCGCGTGCAAAACTCGCTCACGCTCAAACATCTAGCCCGCGTTTATGCCCATTGCATAATGAGATTTCATTCTTTTTGAAATGGCTTCTAGACAATGTCCTGGATTCAAGGATACGGAGCATAAGCGCAAGACCCTTTTCCTGAGGAGAACGGCAGTGGAGCGAGACGTAAAAATACGATAAAATGGACGGGCAGGAACCCCACGAAAAGGGGGGGGAGTGAATGAAGCAGGTGTTTCCGCTCCGTTATCCCTACTCGTTTGAGGCAACCGTCCGGCGTCTCACTTCATTCGAAAAGTCCAGCTACCGCTTACATAACGGACGTTTGGTGCGGGCGATTGAGGCGGGGGGACGTCCTTATGTGGTGGAAATCGGTTGGCAGTCGGAACCTCGTTCGTTGACGGTGTACGTACACGGTAATCCATCGGAGGCGGAACGGGAACGGGTGGAAGCCAAA
Source organism: Polycladomyces subterraneus (assembly GCF_030433435.1). Classification (NCBI taxonomy): domain Bacteria; kingdom Bacillati; phylum Bacillota; class Bacilli; order Caryophanales; family Thermoactinomycetaceae; genus Polycladomyces; species Polycladomyces subterraneus. The sequence continues at coordinate 66,337 of NZ_JANRHH010000049.1, read as the reverse complement.
CTGCGGCGGATGTTTTCGGTGAATGTGGATTTAACCCCTTTCTATCGACAGATGGAAGCAGACCCTTACCTGGGGCCGGTTATCACAAAACGGAGGGGTTTGCATCTGGTGTTAGATGCTTCGGTGTATGAGTGCCTGATCAAAACCGTCATCAGCCAACAACTCAACGTGGCGTTCGCCGCCAAGCTGATCGAGCGGTTGATCGACCTGGCGGGCGAACGATTGACGTTTGAGGGGGAGTCGTTGCCTGTGTTTCCCTCGCCTGAACGGGTGGCCGCACTTGAATACGAGCAATTGCAGGTTCTGCAGTTCAACCGGCGGAAAGCCGAGTATGTCATCGATATCTCCCGTCAAGTCGTCTCGGGGACATTGGATTTGGAAGCCTTGTGGACAATGGAAGACGAAGCGGTGATGGAGCGTTTGTTGCCCCTGAGGGGAGTGGGGCGATGGACAGTGGAATGTTTGTTACTGTTCGGTTTGGGGCGCCCCGATCTCTTGCCAGCGGCGGACATTGGGCTTCGAAACGCGGTCCGTTACGTGTACGGATTGGCACATCAACCGGGGGAAGAAGAAATCCGAAAGATCGGACGGGATTGGTCTCCCTGGCGAAGCTATGCTACGTTTTATCTGTGGGATGCGTTGAGCGAATGGAAGCCGAAGAAAAAAGGAGGATGAAGCATGGGACGGAAGAAGAAAAAGCAGACCGAGGTAAAAACGGTTGATCCGATCGTCACGCTGACCCATGATCTGAAGCGGGTTGCGCTGTGGACGGCAATTGCGGTCGGAGTAGCGGCGGTCTTGGCGTTGACGGTCCCGTCGTTCTAAAAAACAAGGCCGGGAGGGAAACTCCTAGCCTTGTTTTTTTGTTGAGGGCGATTCTGATGATTCTCTTGGTTGGGTGGATGCCCGCATCATTGCGATCTCGGGCGGACTCATCAAGATTTGCCGCGGGTATGCCACATCGATGTCGTGTTCTTGGAAAGCGGTGATGATGGTTTTGCGCAATTCGCGTTCAATCCGCCACACTTCCTGCGGATCGCTCAGTGCGGTGACAGTGAATTGCACCCCATCCCGCTCGATATTGGTCACGCCAAATACGGACGGTTCCTCCAGCAGATAGGGGGAGAACCGCTTGTGAATGTCCCGGCATACCTCTTCCAACACTTCGTGCACCCGGCCCAGATCGGATTCATACGGAACCGTGACAGTTACGATCGCCCGCATCCGATCGCGGTTGTAGTTGGTGACCTGCGTGATTTCACCGTTGGAGATGTAGTGCAGCCGTTGGTTCCATTCACGGATTTTGGTCACCCGAAGCCCGATCTCCTCCACCGTGCCCGTGATTTGGCCGTTGATCTCGACAAAATCGCCCACTTCCAGCTGATTTTCAAAGATCAGGAAAAAACCGGTGATGACGTCCCGCACCAGATTTTGCGCACCGAAGCCGATCGCCAAACCGAGGATCCCGGCACCGGCCAGCACCGGCGTCATGTTGACGCCCAGCCGATCCAAAATCATTAACAGTGCGATGAAATAAATGGAATAACGCGCCGTCGATTTGATCAGCTTGCTCATGGTTACGGCACGCTTACTGTCCGTTTTGCTCAGTTTCAAGATGTGATCGATCAGTCGGTTAACCAAACGCAAGGCGATCAACGTGATCAGGACGATCAACAAAATCTGCCCCAGTGGCAATAGCAGGTAATCCACCGGGTTCTTGAAAATCGCGCTTATTTTATCGCCCATGCTTTGGATCAGGCCTACACTGTGATCGGGATGGGCGGGGATTTCCGGTTTGGCGAGGTCCAGTTCCTTTTCCAGCATGTCATCACCCCTCAGTCAGTGGATGGATTTTTTCTTGAATCGTCCGCCCAACACATCGTGGACATGCTCGATTGCAACAAAGGCGTGCGGGTCGATTTCGCTGACAATGCTCTTCAACTTGGCGACTTCCAGTCGCGTCACGATGCAGTAAAGCAGTTCCTTCTCCTCTTTGGTGTAGCCGCCTTTTCCATAAATATGCGTTACACCACGACCCAGACGGTACATAATGGCTTCAGATATCTCATCAGGTTTGTCGGAGATGATCATGACTGATTTTGATTCGTCCAGTCCTTCCACGACCACGTCGATCGTCTTGTAGGCGATGAAATATGCAATGAGCGAATACATCGCTTTATCCCATCCGAAGATGAACCCCGCACTTCCCAGAATGAACACGTTGAAAAACATGACGATCTCGCCAACGGAGAAGCCCAGTTTTTCGTTGCCGATGATGGCCAACACTTCGGTCCCATCCAACGATCCACCATTGCGGATGATGAGTCCCACGCCCATACCCAAGATGATGCCACCGAATACGGTCGCCAAAAAGAGGTTGTCGGTCGCTTGCGGAAAATGGTGGATGAAATCGGTCAATACGGCCAGTAGAATCACTGAATATATGGTACAAAACGTGAAGGTCTTTCCGATTTGTTTGTAGCCCAGGAACCAAAACGGCAGGTTGATTAATATCAGAAAAACGGACAAGGACCAAGGTGTAATAGAACTGAAAATGATGGAAATACCGACCACACCGCCGTCGATGATCTGGTTGGGGATCAAAAACAGCTCCAAGCCAATGGCAACAAAGATACAGCCCAGCGTGAGTGAAATGAGGCGTCGCCACCAACGCCAAGAGGGAATACGAAAAATGGATGGGTTCACTGTGTGCGAGCTCCCTCCTATCCGGATCTATTTTGTAGTCTTTCACGATTATAGCATAGCCTGGAATGTAGACGGTGACGTTTGATTGATTGTCACAGATGGCAGACAGGAGATGGAACGGGTGATGCCGTATCGTGGGACATGGAAAGTGTCATCCTTTCTCCCTTAACCCCATCGCCGATTTCTGTTAAACTGAACCAAAGGAGTGCTGTTCGTGGAAAACGGTGGTTTCATTGTCTTTCTTGAGTATCGAGTACATACACATAAAAGGGAACTGTATCTACAACTTCTGGACTATTTGCGATCCGAAACCGCCCGTGCCGGGGCGATTATCCGGCACGAGTGGATGGAAAGTGTGGATCAACCGGGATTGTTCGTCGAGATGATTCGCGTGCCGGATGAAGAAACCAGCCAACGTGTGATCTCTCTTAGAAAAAACCTCGTTTTAAACGGACGGATGAGGAATATGGTAGACAAAGTGAATATCTGGACATTCCGACTCGCCGAACCATCATCTACCGGAAAAAAGGATGTTTGATCATGGGTGCGAAAGATCCGTCGGCTCGCTGGTTTGTATGGCGGCGCACCAGAAGGCGGTTTCACCGGATTTGTATGGAGCCTTCTGTGTCACCGGTGCGCATTGCGGTGTTGACGGGATTATTGGCCGCCGCTTTCATCTGCCTGCTCATATGGGGATGGCGGGATGAGGAGAGGCCCCGCGTTTCTTCCCCCATTGTCCAAACGGCGGAATTTGAGAAAGTGAAACCGGAGCGCCTTCAGGAAGATCGTTTCTTTTTCCGAGGAAAGTCGGGGCGAGGGGAAGCTGAATACGAGTGGAACCTGCGCACAGGAGCTTTATTGAAAGTGGGGGAAAAGAGCGGAACGGACGTAGTCTCCTTGGGAAAACACGGCGTTCTGACCGTGCTGTCCGAAGGTGCCGTCCGGTCAATGGTGGTGCAAAAAGGATCTCATCGCACCCGGATTGCTTTCAATGTCCCGGCGGGGATGCACCATCCGATATCGGTGTCGCCGCAGGGAGATGCCATCGTGTATCCGGTAGGAGATGCGGAAGATGTGTCGTTAGCCTTGTTCCGTCCCAAAGAGGGACGTTCTCACCCAATTCCCGAAACTCAATTTTCGTCCCGTACCAACATATCGTCGGCGGTATCTTGGTCCCCGAGTGGCCGTTTTCTATCAGTGGCGGACAGAGTGTACGCGGTGGGTGATACTGTCCCTGTCCCCATCCTTCGAAGCGCTCCGGGCTGGTGGTCTCCAACGGCGGATGTGCGGGCAATCGTGGAGGACAATCGACGGTTGGTCCTGTGGAATGCCGTGACGGGGGAACGACGGGTCGAATTTGAAACCCCTTCAGGCGAGGAGATCGTCCCGCCTGTTGTGTGGGATCCCCAAGGTTATTATTTCGCTTTTGCAACCGGTCGTAGGGTGAGCGGAGAACTATTTTTTGAAAGAGTACATGTAATGGACGGACAATTGTATCATTACGTGGAGAATGAACATAATCTGCAATCAACGCAGTTGGATCGCCTCATGATCGGACCCGGCGGCGGTTATGTATCATACGTGATCAACGGGATGTTGAAGCTGATTCATCTCCGTACGCAAAATTCGTTGGTATTCGATGTGTATCATCAGGTGGCGGGACAGTCCCATCCCTTTATTCGTCACGAGCGTAACGGGGTATGGCTGGCGGAGGGCCACCATATCCTGTTTATCGACGACGGTATGAAGGAGAGGGAGATTTATCGAACTTCCCGTCCATTGATGGGGTTTTATCTATCCCCTCATCTGCATCGTCTGCTGATTGTGGAAAAAATGCCGCAAGGGTGTAAGGTGAGCCTGATCGATCTGAAACGGTTGGGCCAATCGTCGTCCTCTGGCGATCCGGGCAATACAGGATAAAGGAGCACGAGCAATGACCAAAGTCTCAACGAAGCAATCGGCACTTCCTTTTACGGAAGAGCGAAAAGCATCCATTCAACGACGTTTGCTCCAATGGTATCGCATTCACCAACGGGATCTACCTTGGCGTCGGGATCAGGACCCCTATAAGATCTGGGTATCCGAAGTGATGCTGCAGCAGACGCGGGTAGAAACCGTGATCCCCTATTTTCATCGTTTCTTGGAACGTTTCCCCACACTGGAAGCGCTGGCGGCGGCCGATGAGGCCGACGTCATCAAAGCGTGGGAAGGATTGGGGTATTATTCGCGCGTGCGCAACCTGCATGCTGCTGTTAAGGAGGTGGTGGAGAAACACGGAGGGAAAGTGCCTGACACATTGGAGGCCATCTCTCAGCTGAAGGGAGTGGGACCGTACACGGCGGGTGCCATTTTGAGTATCGCGTATAACCGGCGGGTGCCGGCCGTCGACGGTAATGTGTTGCGCGTCTTTTCCCGGTTGTTCGCTTCGGCGGATGACATCGCCCGTGTCCAGACACGCAAAAAAATGGAAACGTGGGCTTATCATCTAATTCCGGAATCCAATCCGCGCGATTTCAATCAGGCGTTGATGGAGCTGGGGGCGATGGTGTGTACGCCAACATCGCCTTCCTGTGAGACTTGTCCGATCCGCTCCGATTGTCTGGCATACCAAAAAGGGATGCAACATGAATTGCCCGTCAAGAAAAAAGCGAAACCGCCAGTTTCGGTTTCGCTCGTGTTCGGTTGGATTCGGGACGGCGATCGCGTGTTGCTGGAACGGAGACCGGAGGCGGGACTCTTGGCGGGGATGTGGGGATTACCCACACTGGAGACGGATGCCAGCGATTCGGTTCAGGCATTGATTGTTTGGATGAAAAAACATGGTATATCCATACAACCCGGCGAAACGTTGGGGATGGTGGAGCATGTCTTCACGCATCGCAAATGGCATGCTACGATCATCGGTGGTACGTGCGTCGGGATAAAGGGAGAACTTCCGCAACATTGGCGGTGGGCAACGCTGGATGAACTAGAAACGTTGGCATTGCCCAAGGTATACCAAAAGGCCGTTCAAACCGCTTTATCTTCCATTTTTGCTTGAGATTCTGACCATGATGGGAAACACGGTGAATGTGGCCACCGTGCAGGCGAGGGAGAAACCGAGGGGGAATTGATCCGTGGAAGAGAAAAAAGAGCCGAACGTCGACGACTCCAAAGAAACAACCAACGAGTCGCCGTCCTCCCCAATAGTCCCCGATTCGCAATCGGAGGCGGATCGGTCGACGGACACAAAGAAGAAAGTGGATGAATCGGTACCGGAATGGGTAGAGATGTCCGAAGAAACAGAATCAAATGACCGTGAGACTTCAACGGAGCCGGACATGACCGGTTCGGCGGAAAGCACGCCTTCTTCTCCCGAACGGGAAGAGATGGCTGCCGCTGCATTGGTGTCTGGATCCTCACAAGTGAGCGTGTGGGATCGGATCAACCGAGTGTTGCATCGCATGCCGCTGGTCAACCGCATTCCGTTTGAACAAATCGGTCCGAAAAAAACTGTTATCGGCACGCTGGTGGTGGCTTTCGCTTTGGTGGGAAGTTTGTCCGTGTTTGCATTTGACGGAACGACCGATGCCAAAGAGGCCCCACGGGCAGGTGTGACAAAGCCGCATCAACAGCTGAAACCGCAACCAATTCCTTTTACCGTCACCTATGAGGGTCGGCAATGGACTGTTGATCTCCGTACCCTTGGCTATGACGGAAAAGATCCATCCACATTAAATCGCGACAAATGGTTGGCTTGGTTTCGTAAGGTGAAAAAAGAAGTGGACCAACCAGCCGTGGACGCGGAGCAAAATTGGTTTGGCGGTAAATTGACCCCGTCGAAAACGGGAAGATTGGTGGATATGGACACCATCGAAAAAGAATGGCTGCCCCGTTTGACGGCGATGACCGGCCAGCCACAGGAGCTGCCGATGGTAATCGATCAGCCGGAGGTGACCGAGGCGGATTTTCAACAGGTGGATCAACGGTTGATAGGCAAATATACGACGTACTTCGATGGAAGCAATGTCAACCGCACCACCAACATTCGATTGGCCTCCAAGGCGATCAACAATCTGATCCTGAGCCCAGGAGAGCGCTTCTCCTTCAACCGGATCGTAGGACCTCGCACACCGGGTCGTGGGTACAAATCAGCCAAGGTGATTGTGCGGGGGGAATACAGTGAAGGCATCGGCGGCGGAATCTGCCAAGTGTCGAGCACACTGTTCAACAGCGTCGATGAAGCGGGGCTGAGAATCCTCCAGCGCAATTCCCACAGCAAAGAGGTAGCGTACGTTCCGCCCGGGCGCGATGCAACCGTCTCGTGGGGCGGACCGGACTTCCGTTTTAAAAACAATCTGACCAAGCCGGTATTGATCCGTATCCGGGTGACCAGCAATTCGATCACAGCTTATGTATACACGACACCGGATGCCCGGGTGAAAAAACGGAAACCGGTGCAACCCGCACCAACCAAAGTGGAATCGGTGCCCGTCACCAACCCCGGCGCTTCGAACGGGAAACATCCGCAGTGACCAATGGAAGGCCAGCCTTTCACAGGAAAGCGAGACTGCTGACAAAGGTAGAAGGTCAGCAGTCTTTTTTGTTGAAAGAAAGAAGAAGATAACATCAAGAGTAAAGGAGAGAATAGGATTTTTCAAACCCTTACTCTTCGGCAAGGCTGATGCTGGTGGGGCGAAAAGGCAAAGATGATACGGTTCTTCAATCAGCCATACCTTTGAAAAAATCGCATCGTTGGTCAAGGGATAAAAAGGACGCAAACAGCCCGCATCAGATCGATGCAGGCTTCATTTTACGGGATGCTATTTCAAGCTAACAACAACAACCATGAAAACAAACGCACTTATGATTGTGTACGCATACCACTTCTTTTTATTTTTTCTTTCAAATAAGCATAAATAAATGCCGTAACACAAGTAAATGACCAAAAGTCCCCAAGGAACAAAATCAAAATAGTATATAAGTTTGATCAGTACTTTCACCAATACCAAAATGAGGTCCCAAGGAAGTTTTTCCATGAAGAGTTGCCATGGAGAAGAACCATTCATCAAGGGGATTCATTCATCCCGCGAAGGTGGGTGGCCTTTTTCCGTGAATGGATATGGGAGACGGAAAAAGGCACACTCGCTTAATCGGGATCCAACCCTGGAGTTGGACAAAGGATTGTCAATTGAATGAGGCCGTCCTAATGATCAAATATCCTCCAGTTGCCAGTCGATGGGTTGCAAACCGACCTTTTGCAAAAATTCATTGGTTCGGGAAAACGGACGACTGCCGAAAAAGCCGCGATTGGCGGAATATGGACTGGGATGGGCTGATTCGATTACCAGGTGATGATCGCGGGTGATCAATGCTTTTTTCTCCTGCGCATTTCTTCCCCACAAGAGAAAGACGACGGGTTGTTCCCGTTCATTCAATGTGCGGATCACCTGGCTCGTGAACGTTTCCCATCCTTTACCCTTATGGGAATTGGGCTGGCCCCGGCGAACGGTCAAGACGTTGTTGAGGAGCAGGACGCCTTGTTCCGCCCATTTGACCAGATGACCGTGGTTGGGAATCCGGCACCCGAGATCATCGTGCAACTCTTTGAAAATGTTTTGGAGCGAAGGTGGTACTTTTACGCCGGGTTTGACAGAAAAACTGAGACCGTGTGCTTGACCCGGGCCGTGATACGGGTCTTGTCCGATGATGACGACCTTGGTGTCGGCATAAGGGGTGAGATGCAAGGCGGAGTAAATATCATATTTGTCCGGATAGACAGTATACGTATTGTATTCGTGGATCAAAAACTGGCGCAACTTTAGGTAATACGGCTTTTCGAATTCAGCGTTCAAATGATCGGCCCAATCATTTTTCAGGATGGGCGCCATGTTTCTCTCCTCCCAATGATGTAGCTTATGTATAAAATTATTTTCACACATATGATGGTGCCTTGTAAAATGGGGTCACTGTCAAAAAAAGCTTCGGGCTGTCTCTCATTTTTCCATGTCCAGCATGAGGTTTTGGAAAGAACGGCCCCTTCATTCTCAATGGATCACGACATGTGGCTTACTCGTCACTTTCCAGCAAGGCGATCCAATGACTGTCCGGTTGATATCTTTTCAGCGCGTTCAACAGCCATTCACGGCTTGTTTTGCCCAATCGTTTGAAGTGGTTGGCAAAATCCTGTTCATCTTTGGGGCGTGGGTTTTTGGCTTTGAACAGCAATTGCCATTCCGGAGCGACGTGGGGCCGGCCACTCCCGTCTTGTTGTGCAAAGCATTGAATATCCAACGTAATGACAGGGGACCGTCGGAACAGCACCTTGTCACCGTCACGGTCAATGAGCAGAAACTCCAACTTCAGGTCTCCTTTTTGGAAAACAAGCTCATGGCGAGGGGGGCGTACATCTTCCAACTCTCTGAAAATCTCATACCGTCTTTCACCCGGAATAGCCACATACGCTGTCCATCCGTCGAAATACTGAATGAGCCGCTCCGTATCTTCCCTGAAAATAGTGAGGTCGAGATCACCGTGTTCCCGTGTCACTCTTCCAACTGATAGATCAAGTGCCCAGCCTCCGGAAACAAACCAAGGGCGATCAAAAGATTTCATCACACTTAGAACTTGATCAATGGGATGGAACGGGTAGGTTTGATTCATGAACTACCCCTTTTTTCGAAAGACCATATTTTGTTGGGGATGGGCGATGTGTTGGGACTGGAAGTGACATACGAGTCCGATCAGTCAGTCTTTCTCAAATGCGGCGAGCAAATGATCGCCCTCTTTACCCATGAAAATCACCCGGAGGGTGCACGTCGCTTGGAAGGGGCGGTCAAAGGCATCTCCCATCTTGAATTCCGGATCAAACGAAGCGATAAAGAGTATTGGCACCAAAAACTGCGGGATGCCGGTTATCACGCTTACAAGGACAATTTCGAGGATGAAGACGGAAACCTGTTCCACGTTGTATATGAAGACTGAATGACAATTGAAGAGGATGGGCCTTTTTTTCCTCTTGTACTCACTCGTCGGAAAAAGGCCCATCCTCCCCTTGGATTAAGGATGATCAGACACGATTTTCTCTGCAATGTCTCTGATTCTCCGATCCATTATCTTCCCATCACTCCGCTTTTTCCAGTTGGACTGCAGTGGAGAAGAAGACGGCACCGCCCCCCATATCAGCTTCCCGGTCGGGCGTCAGTTGGTTAATTCCTTTTCCATCCGGATAGGAGGACAACCACCACAATCCCATGCTGACCAACACGCCGGGAAGAACGGCGTCGGTGACTTTCGCCGTCAAGATACAACTCCCCCGCTCATTCCAGATGCGTACGAGGCTCCCGTCGACGATTCCCTTCCGCGCTGCATCTTTCGGGTGAATTTGCAAAGTGGGCCGTCCTTCCATCTTCTGCAGTTTGGGAATGTTACCCATGCTGGAATTGAGATATTGGTGGTTGGGCGGAGAGATGAGCATGAACGTATCGGGATCTTTCGCGTTCCGTTCCCCGTCGGTCCCCTCTTTCGGTGCGATGTGAGCAGGGAGAGGGTCTAATCCTTCCGCCCGAAGCGATTCGTTGAACAGGAGAATACGAACACCGCGTTGCAACCGTTCCGGGAATACCGCATTCTCCGATAAATCCAACTTGACGATCTCTTTTTCCATCAGCTCGTCAAAATCAATACGGGACAGGCAGGGATTGTCCGAGTTGTCCAGGACTTGGCGGATCAGGTCCTCCTCCGTATCGTCAAAGCAGGGCTCAGTGAAACCCATCCGTTTGGCCAATGTACGGAACAACTTGTAGTTGGACCAGGCTTCACCTTGCGGCGGCAGGATCGGACGGGCCACTTGGACGTACATATGCCAATAGGATTTGTATACATCCAGGTTTTCAAAATGGGATGTGGCGGGCAGCACCAGATCGGCATAACGGGCGGTGTCCGTGAGAAACAGATCATGTACCACTGTGAACAGATCTTCCCGAGCCAGACCGCGCAACACCTTTTCCTGAGACGGTGCCACTGCGGCTGGATTGCTGTTATAGACGAACAGCATGCGAATCGGCGGATCAGACTCCAGCAATGCGCTCCCCAGATGGATCATATTGATGCTGCGCACGTTGGGATTGGGCAACAAATCGGGGCGTTCCAGTTTGTCGGTGTCCACTTGGACCAAACCGTTCCCCTTGAGCGCTCCGCCGCCTTTGTACCGCCATTGGCCAGTGAGGGCCGGCAGACAGGTGATGGTGCGGACGATCATGCCGCCGTTGTCATGATGTTGCAACCCGTTGCCGATCCGGATGAACGAGGGAGATGTTTTCCCATACTCCCGGGCCAGCCGGATGATGGTCTCCTTCGGTACGCCCGTGATGCGGGACACGCGTTCGGGAGGATATGCTTTCAGCCGTTCCCGCAGTTGCTCCCATCCAACGGTATAATCGCGCAAAAACGCTTCGTCGATCAGGTTTTCCCGCTCCAACACGTGCATCATGCCAAGCGCCAATGCCGCATCAGTACCAGGATACAACTGGACGAACTCGTCGGCCCACCGAGCCGTCTGATTGCGATGGACGTCGATGACCACGATTTTGGCCCCTTGTCTGCGGGCTTGTTCAAACAACATGACCTGATGCATGTTGGTGCTAACGATGTTACCGCCCCAAACGATGATATACCGGCTATGGACCGTGTCTTCGGGATCGATTGCCCCCTTGATCCCCATGGTGGCTTGGAATCCTTGACTGCCCGCCACGTTGCAGATGGTGCGATCCAGCCGCGTTGCTCCGAGACGATGAAAGAAACGTCGGTCCATTGTCCCATTGTTAACCAAACCCATGTTGCCGTAGTAACTGTAGGGAAGAATCGATTCGGCCCCGTGTTTGTAGATGAGTTGCTTCATTCGTGACGTGATCTCATCGAGTGCTTCTTCCCAAGTGATCCGTTCAAACTTGCCTTCCCCTTTCTCACCCGTGCGTCGCATCGGGTAAAGCAGTCGTTCGGGATGGTGGACACGGTCAGGGAAATGGCGTACTTTATGGCAAATTGCTCCGCGGGTGATGGGGTGATCGGGATCGCCGGTCACCCGGGTGATGCGGCCTTCTTCCACCGTGACATGCAAACCGCAGGTGTCCGGGCAATCCAGCGGGCAGACGGAGCGAAAAACCTCTCGGGTTGATGGTGACACGTTTCTCTCCCTCCAGCTTTTTTCCACTATTTTACCTTGTGCATAAGCGGTTGGAAAGAGAATGGGTTGTACGAATCCGGCGTCGTTTGAGACAATGCTCATGATGACAGTAAAGGAGGGACTGATGTGCTGGCCCAATTGTGGCGGGCGGCCGGATGGGGTGTGCCGTCCCATGAAGAGGCGAAAATGTGGGTGGAACGGGCGTTGAAAGAGGGAGAAAAACGAAAGGGATGGCTGGGAGATCAGCGGTATGAATGGATGGATTGGCCCATGTCGCCCAGTGTCCGTTTTCGGGTGGTGACGGACGGAACGCGTGTGGTGCAATTGGTACCGGCACTCGTATGTGGCTCGTCTCATTCGTTTCTGCCTTCCACTGTCCGGAAAACAGAACGTCACAGCGTCGCTTGGGGAGCGTGGCGGAGTATACCGGGTGGAATCCTGCACCGAACAGCGGTATGGTTGCAAAATGATTGGGGAGCGAAGCAACCGGGTCCATGGACGATGAGGATCGCCGGTCTGGCTTATGAAATAAAGGTGGATACGAGATCTTTGGGTACGGCAGGATCGATGCCGCTGTTTGCGCAGGTGGCTCGCTTTACGCGAGAAATCCCCTTGGAGGAGCAGGCACATTATACTCTTCGGGGAAGGGTAGAGGGGGTGGAAGAAGAAAGAAATCAAATTACCGGTCAGACAATTTGGAAGATCACATTGTCAGGAAAAGACCAGTGGCGGTTGACGATGGTGACACATCCTTCTCTGGTCGAGGGGAAAATCCGTCCAGGTGATTGGGTGGTGGCCGAGTGTCGGTTGCAAGGGGAGATGGTGAACTAGGGCATGTCTGGTAAATCCGTGAGGGGGCAAATGATTTTCCAGGTGAGCGAAGACCCGGAAGGCAACTTTCTCTCAGCGAAGCGTACTTTGCCCGCGACCTGCGCTCCTTGGTCGAAGCGGCCATGACTTGCTTCCTTGCAGGGCGCAGGTGGAGCGAGCCGGGAAAGCAATGGGACAGTATTCACCAGGGGATGTCAGTGGGTTCGCTCGTTGGAAAAAGGCCTCTTAGTCAGATGATTTGACGGGTTCCCTGACAGGCGTAGCGCAACTTTGGGTTACCGCCATCATCACTTAGTTCATCTGGAACCGCCGCGCCGCTCGATTTCCTCGATAATCTGATGATGCAGGCTGATACCCTGCGCATTCATCAGCGGGGAAAGTTGAGAAAAAACGGCGTGTTGAAACACCAGTTCCTCATCGGTCCACTGGGGAAGCGGTGTGGTGTGCAGCGTTTGCCAATCACGGCCGACAAACATGATGACTCACCTCATTTGCATCAGGTTTGCTTTCAGTATGGTTGAATTCAACGATTTGATACATCGAATCGTCAAGGAGTTGTGGTCATGAGTATCGAGGTGCGTCTCTTTCCTTATGAGATCGAACCGGAGTGCGTGTTCGCCCGGTTGTACGGAAGCTGTACCTATGCGTTTTGGCTGGATGGTCAGGGAAGTGACCGCAGCGGCCGTTTTTCCTGGATGGGAGGAGATCCGTTTCTGCTGATGTCCACCCGGGATGGGCGGACCACGATGACCCGAAACGGTCAGGTACGTAGATATGGAGACCATCCGTTCGCGCTGTTGAAATCCCTGGCCCAGTCGTGGTCGATTACGGACGTCCCATTGCCGGATATACCTTTTTTGGCCGGCGGTGTTGGGTATGTGGGCTATGAGATGAAACGGTATGTGGAGCAACTGCCGCAGACTGGCGCCGATCCGTTCGGCTTGCCGGAAATGTGCTGGATGTGGTTTGACAAAGTGATGGTATTTGACCATGCGGAACGACGGGTTTGGCTCTGCAAATGGCGGTTGGACGGAGAAACCGCTGCTGACGTGGAACGAACGCTAAACGAATGGGAAACCGCTCTCTTGCGCGCCGCTCAGTGTCCCCTCTCCACCCGTGCATGGCCCGATTGCAACGGGATCAGTATAGATGAGTCGGCATTTCGCTACATGGTGAGCCGTGATCAATATCTGCGCAAAATCGAAAGCATTCAACGCCATATTGCGGACGGGGATATTTACCAAGCTTGTTTGACGCACTTGGTCACTGCCGATTTGTCGACGGATGGTTGGGATTTGTATCGCGTATTGCGCCGGATCAATCCCGCACCTTTTTCGTGTTATCTCAAGTTGGGAGAAACAGAAGTGGTCTCTTCCTCTCCGGAGCGCTTTTTACGTGTGCGTGCCGATCGCATGGTGGACAGCAGTCCGATCAAAGGAACACGTCCGCGGGGACGTACCCCGGAGGAGGACGCGCGATTGGCCAACGAGTTAGCCACGCATGAAAAAGATCGGGCCGAAAACGTGATGATCGTCGATCTCGTGCGCAATGATCTGGGCAGAGTTGCGGATCCCGGCAGTGTGCGCGTGCCGGAGTTGCTTGCGGTGAAATCTTACGCCACCGTTCATCAACTGGTGTCCACAGTAGAAGGCAGGTTGCGGGAAGACCTGCACGCCGTGGACGCGTTGCAGGCCGCGTTTCCCGGCGGTTCGATGACGGGTGCGCCCAAGATTCGCGCGATGGAGATTTTGGATCGGTTAGAACCGACGGTACGGGGGATTTATTCCGGCGGGATCGGTTATTTGGACGTCCGTGGGACAATGGATCTCAGCATGGTGATCCGCACAGTGATTTGTCGGAAGGGACAAGCCTTTTTTCACGTGGGAGGCGGGATCGTTGCCGATTCAGATCCTGAGGCGGAGTATCAGGAGACGATGGACAAAGCCCGTGCGCTCAAGGCAGCGATCCACTGGGTGAATCGCAAATAGCCACCTACCACGAATAAAAAAACCTTTTTCCGATTGATTGGGAACAACAGGAAAAAGGTTGCGGAGTAAATACGGGGATTGTCAATTGTACGAGCGACGCGAGTAGCATGTATCTTGTTGTTGAGAATGGGAAAAATAGGAAAACGTCAATGCGTGCCCGTTCGGATGTTGGACAGTACTTTGACCTCAAACGGTTTGTGCGGGGCGATATCACCCACATTGCGATGTACCAGACGTTCGAGACGATGGTATTGATGCGGTTTTACCCAGCGTTCCGGCTCCACGTATAAGATAAGGCGTCGACCATCGTAGTCCAACCGGGCGGACCGGACTCCCTCGACGGTTTGAGCCGCCTGTACTATATGGCTTTCGGGATAACCTACATAGGTATAGGATTGACTGTCATTGGACAATCCTTGGCGTTGTTCCGGTGGTTTGGCCCATTGGCATCCCGCCGAAACTGTCAAGAAGAAACCACACATCAATACTACGAAAATGCGGCGAGTCATTCCCTTTCCCTCCTCTTTTGCATAGTTTGGGTTGAAGAAAGTCCGATTTTGCAAGGGAAATCTTCCCTGTCGGCCCGAAGCTTGATGGAAAAGGGGTGGAGGATGTGCGCGTACCCTTCCGTTTAACGAAGTGGTTGCTTCCGGCTACCCTTGCGGTGCATGCGGGAGGAGTGGCCGGATGGTTGGTCTGGTATTGTCGGGATGGGGAGGGAGGATCGCCGGCGTGGTTGTGGCAGGCCGGCATATTGGCGGCTTGTTGCATGGCTGTTTGGTACGGGAGATGGTATCGGTGCTTTTCCGCCGAATACGGTGCTATTCTCTCGTTGGCGTGGTTGGTGTGGGTGATTGGTGCCGCCTCCGTCATCCTGCACCATCTGGTGCAATTGACGATGATATCCGCTTTGACCGAATGGCTGAGGCAGATTCCTACGGTTGGGTTGCAGGCATATTTGGCGGAAGGGAACCGTCTGCTGTATGTTTTTGGCGGCATATTCGGCAACTTCTGTTATGTGTGTTCCGGTTTGATGTGTACGGTAATCTTGTCTCGGCATCCTTCGTTTTCAGCGCGGGTGGCCGGTTGTTCGTTCGGTTTGTGGTTGGTGGGTCTTGTATCGGTACTTTGGTCCTGGTATGTAACTGTTCCGCCAGCTTGGTTGTTTGGATTTCCGCTGTTTTTGTCCGGCGGTTGGTCGGCGTTGATGGCGGGGGCCACACCGGCAGAAGGCGGGGCAGCATCTCGGTGACCGAGTGGGCGGCCAGGAAAAGATCGCTTTATTGGATTGTGTTAAGAGAAAGTTAAGGACTTCCCTCCTGAAATGTTAAGAATCCGCGCTTAATCTGGTAGGTGTCAAAGGGTGCAAGGGAGTGATATCGTGGAGTCGTTGATGGACCGAATGGCATTTTTGTTGCGTTTTTTCAGATCTCCCCGCATGATCGGCAGCATCACCCCCAGCTCCGCTCACCTTGTTCGGGCCATGCTCGATCCCATTCCGTGGGAACAGGTCGATACAGTGGTCGAATTGGGAGCGGGAACAGGGGTGATCACCGAAGCGTTGGTTCAACGGACCCGTCCGGAGACCCATGTAATCGTATTTGAACGAGATACCCATTTACGAGACTTGCTTTTTCACCGTTTTCCGTACCTTCATCATGCCGAACATGCGGAAAAACTGGGTGAGGAGTTGGAGCAGCACGGGATCGGACAGGTGGATTGTATCCTGTCCAGTTTGCCTTTCACCAATTTTCCCAATGCGATACGGCATGCAATTTTGGATGAAGTGACGGAACGGTTGGCACCGGACGGTATGTTTGTCGCCTACCAGTACACACTGCACATGTTGCCTCTGTTTCGGGAGCGATTTCACCGCGTCTCGTCCCGGTTGGTATTCTGGAATCTGCCGCCCGCTTTCGTCTATGTATGCAGCAAACCCAAAACACGGGAGAAGGAAAAGGGAAATGGATGGGCAAATCTTAACCCATAACTGTAAAAGATCATCTGCCATGGGCGGAGAATGAGAAGGGACCGGTTGGGGGAGGATGAAAGGCCGGATGGAAATGCAAACAACCGTGTTGATCGTCGACGATGAGCCTGACATTCGGGAGTTAATCCGTCTCTATCTGACAAATGAGGGGTATCGCGTGTTGGAAGCGGCCGACGGTCGGGAAGCATTGGAACTAACGCGCAAACATACGGTTGACCTGATGATCCTGGACGTCATGATGCCAGGGATGGAAGGAATGGAAGCATGCACCAGAATCCGCAAAACACAGTGGATGCCCATCATCATGCTGACGGCCAAGACGGGAGATTTGGACAAGATTCAGGGGTTGGCTGTGGGGGCTGACGATTATGTCACCAAACCGTTCAACCCCTTGGAACTGGTGGCGCGGGTCAAGTCACAGTTGCGGCGGTACAAACGATATACCAACGACGCTTCCGTACGGACAAATCTGCTTTCCATTGGTGCGGTAACCCTTCATCCCGAGAAGCGCCAGGTATGGGTTCACGGTCAACCCGTTCACCTGACACCTCGCGAATTTGATATTTTGGCATTGCTGTTTCGTCATCCCGGAGTGGTGTTTCGGTCGGAAGAGATCTATGAACGGGTGTGGGGGGAACCGATGCTGTCCTCCAACAATACGATCATGGTACATATTCGAAAAATCCGCGAAAAGATCGAGGATGACCCCAAAAACCCCGCGATTGTGCTTACGGTTTGGGGGGTGGGATACAAGGCGGCGGCCGATTCCCATCCAGGTCGCGATGAATGATCCGAAACAGAGGAAAAGCCGTCTTGTGATCCGCTGGATTAGAAAAATGTGGTCTCGCCTGCGAACCCGGATGATCGTCGTGTTTCTGATCAGTTTGGCGGCTATGTTGGTGGGGGGAACGATAGGGGAGAAACTTACCATCAGAGAGAAACGCTATTACTACTACCCGGGAGAAGAGGAAATAACCCATATCTTCTTGTCACATTATGCCCGGGAAATGTCACAGATCCGAGCAGCCAAGCGCAACACATGGTTGAACAGCCTGGAACAAACCAGTCGGATGAGACTGCGCGTGTTGGATCATAATGGAAGTCTGCTTTATCAGTCGGCGCATGCACCCAGGAGAAGAGAAAATATTCACAACCTGTTTTTTCGTATGATGCGTCAATCGGATGATTTGAGTACTAGTGGTGGAGTTCAGAACTTGACGTTTGTCTATCCGTTCTATCTCGATCATCAACCGGTCTATTTGGTGGCCGATTGGAGGGGAAACGGGCAACCGGTTGGCCAGGGAAATCCGTTGATGAGTTTTTGCTCCGGTATTTTGTCTTTCTGGCTTGTGTACCACTTGCTGACCAGGGGGAAACTACGGCAAATTGCCGCTATGTCCCGCGGTGTCCAGGAGATTGCCCAAGGCAGGTGGGAAACACGTGTGCCTGAAAAAGGCGACGATGAATTGGGTATTTTGGGCCGACATATCAACGAAATGGCAAGAAAGCTGAAAGAAAGCCGAGAGAAGGAAAAACGCTTGGACGAACAGCGTCATGAGTTGATCACTAGTATTTCCCATGATCTCAGAACACCGTTGACTTCCATGATCGGATACCTCCTCTGGATACGGGATCACCCTGATGTGTCCGAAACCGAGATCCGTCGCTATGCGGGAATCGGGCTTTCCAAAGCCCAAAGTATGAAGAGATTGATCGAAGATTTATTCGACTACGCCAAGTGGACACATCATCAAGTGCCGATCCGGAAAACCCGTCTGTCTTTCAACCGACTGATCGAACAGCTGGCAGAGGAGACCATTCCCCTCGCCGAACGGGAACAAATGAGCATCCGGCTTGATTTGTGTGAAGACCCGTTGGAATTGGATGGCGATCCCGACTTGTTGGTGCGGATGTTGGACAATGTCTTTCACAATGCTCTCCAGCACGGCATCCGGCCGGGCGAGATGGTGATCACCACGGTAAGGGAAGGGGATATGGCAGTTTTAAAGGTGAAAAATATGGCTGATCCCTTGCCGAAAGAAATACTGAACCGATTATTTGACGTATTTGTCACCGGGGAGCGATCCCGATCATGGGGATCGGGTGTCGGCTTGGCCATCGTCAGGATGATTGCGGAAATGCACGGGGGATACGTGACGGCCACGCAGGATCAAGGGAGTTTGATGATCCAGTTTCGCCTGCCGCTGCTGCGCAGATGAACATACCAGTCCGTGTTTCAGTTGGGATAGTGGAAGCTGATATCAGTGAGACAGGGGGCGCCAAAGTGAATGAATAGTTGACGGGAAACCAAGCAAATGCTAGTTTTTAAAAGATATTTGACTGTTAACGGGGTTTGCATTCAGGATGCGGGAACGTTACACTTTTTAAAAGGAAGCCGCCATCGAGGGAGGAAACAACAACATGCGTCTGCGCTCTTTTCAATTATCCGATGCACACGATGTGTCAGAAATTTGGAAACTGAACACATCCGCAAAGCCGGAGGCGGAAACGCTGCAGGTACTCACTCAGCAGTTGGCTCGTGACCGCGATTTGGTGCTGGTGGCGGAAGTGGATAACCGGGTGGTGGGTGCGATCGTTGGCGTGCAGGATGGAACCAGCGGTTTTTTCTACTGTTTAGCCGTTCATCCTTCTTATCAACGCCGGGGAATCGGTCGCAGTCTCATCCGCGCTTTGGAAGAGCGGTTACGTAAAAAAGGGGTCAAACGGTTGTGGATCACAGTGGACCCCGGCACGGAAAAATTGCTTCCGTTCTATCAGCATCTGGGTTACAGTAATACGTGTTCCAGTTTGCTGGAAAAGGATTTATTTGAGGAATGCATCGAATGGCGAAAACAAGCTTAAACGGACTTAATTGAATTTTTATTAGGAACGAGCGGGAAAACCCAGCCCTTCAGGGTTGGGATGATAGCGAGCGTCGGACGAGGGAGGGCTTCAGCCCTCTCGCAAGTCCTACAAGATTTTGGTACGATCAAGTAGTGCGAAAACACTTAAAACTACTACGAATGCGAAAACTCGCCAAACGAAATCACCCAGGCTTGGACGAAGCCATCGTGGATGGATGTGGGTTGCCACGCCAGATGAAGCGAGAAGCCCACGGCGACCAAAGGGAGTGCCCCTAGTGCTTTAGCCGTGTGAAGCTAGCCAACGTTTTTCAACTCGATGGGTCTGTCCGGGTATACGGACGGACTTTTTTGTTTTCCGCAAATTTTTTTTATTTCAGAGCAGGATTGAGGCCAAAAATAGCCAATTCATTATATGGGAGGTGGAAAAAATGGGGAAAGGGCAAAAAGCCTGGTTTGAACAAGTGGCAAATTCGCTGGATCCGGTATTGGTTCATGAATTGAGACGCCTCCGGGAACAAGACGACGACAAAGCGACGGTTCCGGTGATTATCCGGTTGAAGAAGGATCTGGAAGACGAGAAAAAAGAGCATGTGTTTCAGTTGTGCCAAGAAGGGGAATGCAACGCTGTTCATGGTGAATTGGAGCTGGTGCACGGGTTGTATGGCCACCTTCATCCCGAGACCATCCGGCAACTGGTGGAGCATGAAGCGGTGGACCGTATTTTCCATGACCGGGAAGTGCGGGCGTTTTTGGACGTAGCTACCCGATCGATCGGTTCTCGCGATGTGCAGGCAAAACTGGAATACACGGGTAAAGGCGTCACCATCGCCATCGTGGACACCGGCATCTATCCGCATGCGGATTTGACTCGCCCCAAAAACCGCATCCTGAAGTTTGTCGACTTGGTAAACGGAAAAACCGAGCCATACGACGACCAGGGACACGGTACGCATTGTGCGGGAGATGCGGCTGGAAATGGTTATCAATCAGAAGGGTTGTATACGGCCCCTGCACCGGAAGCCAACCTGGTTGGCGTCAAGGTATTGGACGGAAACGGTAGCGGTCAATTGTCCACGGTGATCCGCGGGATTGAGTGGTGTGTGAAAAACAAGCAGAAGTACAACATTCGTGTCCTTTCGCTTTCCCTGGGTGCGCCTGCGTTTGAATCGTACCGGGACGACCCGGTGGCTCAGGCCGTGGAAAAAGCGTGGCACAGCGGTATTGTCGTGTGTGCGGCCGCAGGCAACGATGGCCCGTACCCGATGACGATCAGCACGCCCGGTCTGGACCCGATGATCATCACAGTGGGGGCGGCCGACGACCATAACACCGTCACGCGCGGAGATGACGAAAAAGCCTCCTTCTCCAGCCGTGGTCCGACCATCGATATGCTGGTCAAACCGGATGTGTATGCGCCGGGTACGGATATCGTATCTCTGTCTGCGCCGGGTTCGCAGTTGGAGAAACAATTGCCGGAAAACCGCGTGGGAGAGCATTACATCCGCCTGTCCGGCACCTCGATGGCCACACCGATTTGTGCGGGTGTCGTAGCACAGTTGCTGGAGGCCAATCCGTATCTCAGCCCCAACGACGTCAAGAGTATCCTGATGTCCACCTCTCAGGAAATGTCCGGTGACCAAGCTGGATACCTTGATGTACGTAAAGCGGTGGCGTTGGCCAAGAAGTATCTGGAATTCCAAAAACCGACGGTTTCCCAGACGTGAGTTTTGGAAAAAAAAAGTGGTCCATTGAGCTTTTCGAGTGGGACCTGACCAAGATACTCCCTCTGCTTGCCGGCAGAGGTTTTTTTTATGTTTTGACAGTGGTTGTGAACGCGCCGCCCAGTTCTTTTGAGCGTTCTTTGGCACGGAATATGGCCGATTGAACCGCCTTATCGAATTGATACTGGCGGAGCGTTTCCAACCCGGCCATAGTTGTGCCGCCTGGAGAGGTGACTTTGCGTCTCAGTTCCGCCGGTTCCTCCTTGGTTTCCATCAGCATGTGAGCCGCTCCCAACAATGTCTGCAGAGTGAGTTGCCGTGCAATGTCGGCGTTGAGGCCGGCTTCGACCCCTGCTTGTTGCATCGCCTCCACCATGTAGTAAATATAAGCGGGACCACTTCCGGATAAGCCTGTCACCGTGTCCATGGCTTCTTCCGACACCTCCACGACGATGCCGATAGCCTGGAACAGGTGGCGTGCCGATTCCATGTTTTCACGTGTGGCCCAGCGTCCTTGGCAAATGGCTGTTGCCGACAGGCCAATCGTACAGGAGGTATTGGGCATGGAGCGGATCACCGCGGTGCCTTCCTTCAGATGGTGCTCGATGAACGTGGTAGAAATGCCGGCTGCCACGGAGATCACCAGTTGATCGGTGCGGATCATGGGTCCCCATTGTGTGAGGGCGTCAGGGATGTCTTTCGGCTTGGCGGCAAGTATGACGATATCCGATTGGAGAACGGCGTCCCCTTTGTTTTCGGGAATCTGGACACCGTACTCCCGGTTCAGGTATGCTAATCGGGCCCGGTTCTGCCGATTGATGACCATGATCTGTTTGGGTTCGGCCATGCCCTTTTTTAGCAGCCCAGAAATCATGGCCTCTGCCATCGATCCCGCACCGATAAAACAGTATCGAACCTGTTGTTCCATCGTGATTCCTCCTTTTTTCAGCCGGAAAATAAAAAAACCCCTTTCGTCCAAGGACGAAAGAGGATTTCTTTCGCGGTACCACCTTGATTGACGCCCCAGTGGCGCCCACCTCTGCCGCGGTCTGAAACCGCGCAACCTTGATAACGGAGCGTGCTCCGGTTCCGGTTTGTCACCGTCCGCTACGGGGGTGGGTTCGGGTCGGCATCCCGGCGGAACCTTTCAGCCTGTGGGTTCCGCTCTCTGAGACGGTAGCACGGCCTTACTAGCCCCCGTCATCGCGTTTATGTAATCGATCCTGTGTTGTTCCATATATTATGAACGGGAATGAAGGAAAATGTCAAGGGGAATAAATGATTAAAAAATGGAAGATCTGGGCGGTTTTCAAAGATTTTGTGTTTTCTTGTTTTACTATTCATCCAATTTGGCAATAAAGAGAATGGATGGAGGCATCGACGGATGAACAAGGGTGACATCGTTCGCATTGAAAGTTGGAAACATGACGGTAGCCTGCATCGTGTGTGGAAGAAGTCCGTGGTACTTTCCCCTGGTGAGCCGCTCATTCTCGCAAACCACGATGTTGAAGTCGTCGAGTCAGACGGGCAGGAGTGGGTTTCTCCGGGACTAGCGATTTGCCAGTTTCATAGATATGAGTGGTTTCATACGATACTACTGTTTGATGAACAGGAGAAGCCCTGCCGATACTACACCAACATTGCGTCCCCCTGTCGAATCGAAAACGGTGTAATCTCATACATCGACTACGATTTGGATATGATCGCCGATGTCGATCTTCGGTATCGGTGGGTGGATCATGATGAGTTTGAAGTAAATCGGCGGAAAATGGGCTATCCGAAAGAGGTCGTCTGTGAAGTAGAGCGGGCGGTTAAACGTTTGGAAGAGCGGATCAGGCGTCGGGAAGCGCCATTTACTCCTTCATTTGCGAGAAAGTGGTATCATCAATATCTTCTTTTAAAAAAACGATTGATGGAGTGAAGTGAAGCCAAATGAAGTGGCGCAACACCCGTTGGTTCCGTTGGATTCGCATGATGGTGATGAGTGTTTTGGTGGCGCTGGCTGTCAATCAATTCGGCGTCGCGTTATCCGTCGTCAACGGAACCTCGATGCAGCCGACCCTGGAAAACGGTGACCGATTGCTTGTCAACAAATTTTACTTTTTGTTTGAGAAGCCGAAAGTGGGGGATGTGATCACCTTTGAAGACCCGTCACAAAAAGGACGATATCTGGTGAAACGGGTGATTGGCACACCCGGAGACCGGATTGAAATTAAAAATGGCGCGGTCTATCGGAACGGGATACGGGTAAACGAACCTTATGCGAAATGTCCGGTGGAAGACGGTAATTTCGGACCGGTGATGGTCAAACCAGGAACCGTGTTCGTCATGGGAGACAATCGACAGCGGTTCGCTAGCAGAGACAGTCGCTACGAGAGCGTCGGTTTGGTACCGTACCATTTGATCAACGGAAAAGTGGAGTTGATCTTGTATCGCCCCTCATTGGAAGCCTTTTTGTAACGAAAAGGGAAACATAGGAAGGGAATCAATTTGCAATAATAGCAAAAGTCAAAAAGAGTTCACAAATTGATTTCCCGAAATTCGTCAAATGGCTCATAATAGTGAAAGTGTGAGCGTTCCGATTCGGAAGTATACCAAAAAACAATTGAGGGTTCGAGAGGGGATTATTTCCGATACCCCTGGAAAATTCAGGGGCTCTTGAAGACTTTAAGAAAATAAAAGGTAAAAGAAATCAAAGGAGGAACTGTTCAATGGATCTGCTGAACAAAACGCGACGCATTTCTCGCATCTTACAAAAGAATGTCGGTCATCATTTGGTCGATTTCGACGATGTGGCCCAAGCATTGTGTGACGTCATTCAAGCCAATATCTATGTGGTCAACCCGGATGGAAAATTGTTGGGAATGGCCATCGACCATGAAATTGAAAACGAACGGATGCAACAATACCTGCGTGAACGCCAATTCCCTGCCGAGTATGCCCGCTTGCTGATGGAAGTGGAAAAAACCACAGCCAACATCAGTGTGGACAGCCCGTATACGGCTTATCCGACGGAGATGAAAGACATGTTCCGAACTGGATACACGACATTGGTACCGATCGTCGGCGGCGGCGATCATTTGGGCACGCTGGTCTTGTCCCGCTTGAACGAGGAGTTCGTCAACGACGACCTGATTTTGGCCGAATATGGAGCAACTGTTGTCGGCATGGAAATTCTGCGGGAGCGTGCCGGACAAATCGAAGAAGAGGCGCGCAGTCGTGCGGTGGTGCAATTGGCGATCAATTCGTTGTCTTTCAGTGAATTGGAAGCAGCTGAGCACATTTTCAAAGAACTGGACGGCAACGAAGGGTTGTTGGTGGCCAGTAAGATTGCCGATCGCGTCGGCATTACCCGTTCGGTCATCGTCAACGCGCTCCGCAAGCTGGAAAGTGCCGGTGTGGTAGAGTCGCGTTCGTTGGGGATGAAAGGAACCTATATCAAGATTCTCAACCCGAAACTCTTGCCGGCGTTGGAGAAAGCCCGTCATTGAGGCGCACAGGATAGAAATGGCTCTGTCTGGGGTTTGAATCCCCAGACAGAGCCATTTTTCGTTTTCAAACACCCCCTGTCATCGAATCGTGAGGGAATGGGAGGCATATATTGCTGGGAGGGGATGGTTTTGATGCACGTGAGATGGCCAAGACGTGGATAACTTCGGTTGCTGTTATTGGGCGTAGCCATGACGATCGGTGTGTCGGTCAAGGGGGAGATCTCAATCCTGACTTCGATTATGATCAGACAAACGGAGGAAATGGAGATGAAGCGGAACGAATGGAATGAAATCGACGGGATCATGCAACAAGCTGTGGAAAAAGGCGTGATTCCCGGAGGTGTCGTGCTGGTGGCCAGAAACGGCATGATTGCCAAAGTGCGGGCATACGGTTGGGCCGCACGGTATCGAGATGCACGAAAAACCCCCTTGACACAAGCGGTTCAAGCCACGACGAATACCGTTTATGATGTGGCTTCGTTGACGAAATTGTTTACGGCAACGGCAGTGATGCGATTGGTTGAACAGGGGCGGATCTCATTGGACGACCCTGTGGGACGTTATCTCTCCGATTTCACCAGTGAAGGAAAAGAATCCATTACAGTTCGTTATCTGCTTTCCCATACGAGCGGATTGCCGGCCAATTTGCCGCTATTCCAAAATTCCGGTCTGCCGGAAAAACGGATGCGGGTGGCGATGGGGACAAAACCCGTGGCAACTCCCGGAACCCTATACATATACAGTGATATCGGCTATATGGTGTTGGGCGAATTGGTTCACCGTGTTTCGGGAAAGTATCTGGATCAATTTATGCAAGAGAAAATCCTGCTACCACTCTCCATGTCTTCCACCGGATTTCGTCCGCCAGATACATGGAAAGCGCGGATCGCGCCAACTGAGGAGCAAATCGTTCCTTCGCGCGGTCTTGTCTGGGGGGAGGTACACGATGAAAACGCCTGGGCGTTAGGAGGAGTGGCGGGGCATGCAGGGTTGTTTTCCACGGTAGGTGATCTCGCACGGTTCGGTCAGATGTTTTTAAACGAAGGATCATTGGGTGGGGTACGGGTGCTTCATCCGTCATCCGTTCGGGAAATGTTCCGGTTGCAAACAAGTACGATTCCTCATGTGAATCGCGGACTCGGATGGGAGCTTCATCAACCGGGGTATATGGGAGAGCATACTGATGGGAAACGGGCAGGCCACACCGGATTTACGGGGACGTCCATCGTCTTGGATCGAGAGGATGGTTGGATGCTGATCTTATTAACCAATCGGGTCCACCCCACTCGTGAAGGACCGGCCATCGCCATTGTGCGCAAACGGTTGGCCAATGCGGTGGAAAAGACCATTCAATAGTGAGAAAGGACGAGGGGACAGAGCTTTCGCCTCTCGCCAGTCCTGCAACTTTTTGGTATAATTCATTTGACAACCTGCGATCATGTACGTTCCAAAGCGAATGTCATCATGTTGACATGCTGGCTACCCCAACATATCCTATCGTTCAGGAGAGGATTGCATGGGCAGTATTCGGAGGTATCTCCGTTTTGTACGACCCTATCGGAAGCACATTGTGTGGACGATGGTGGTTGGCATATGCAAATTCGGAATCCCCTTGTTGCTGCCATTGGTCCTGAAATATGCCGTAGACGACATTTTATTGGTCCAGCTGCCCGCAGAAGAGAAAATCAGACGGTTACTCTGGCTGTTGGCGGGGACTTTTTTCATTTTTACTTTCATTCGCTATCCGATTGAATACTACCGGCAATATTTCGCCCAATGGACGGCGAGCAAGGTATTGTTTGACATACGCAACCGTTTGTTTGATCACCTGCAAAAGTTGTCATTGCGGTTTTATCATAATCAGAAAGTGGGACAGATTATTTCCCGGGTAATCCACGATGTCGAACAAACAAAAGAGTTTGTCGTGACCGGGATGATGAATGTTTGGTTGGATTTGTTCACCATTTCGTTTGCCGCAGTAGCGATGGCGTGGATGGATCCGTTGATGACAGTGATCGCTTTATCTGTGTTTCCCTTCTATGGAGTGGCGGTCAAATATTTTTATCAACGCCTGCGTCAGCGGACCAAACAGCGTTCCCAGGCGCTCGCTGAGTTGCAAGGACATTTGCACGAGCGCATTCAGGGTATTTCTGTCATTCGTGCATTTCACTTGGAAGCGTATGAACAGAGCCAGTTTTTACAGCGCAACGGGCATTTTCTCGATAAAGCTTTGGCCCATACCCGCTGGAACGCAAAAACATTTTCAGTCATCAACACCATCACCGATCTTGCCCCCATTTTGGTCATTGGATTTTCCAGCTACTTCGTAATCCATGGTCAAATGAGCATCGGAGAAATGACCGCATTTTACGGATACGTGGGATTGATCTACTCTCCGATCCGCCGGCTGGTCAACGCATCCACCACATTGACCCAAGCATTGGCATCGATGGATCGTGTGTTCGAATTGATGGACGAACCGTATGAGATTACGGATCGTCCTGACGCTGTCCCTCTCTCACGGGCCGAAGGCCGCATCCGTTTTGAAAACGTGACATTTCGTTATCATGAACACGCTAATCCGGTGTTGACCGCTGTTGATTTGACCATTGAACCGGGGCAGACCGTCGCCTTGGTCGGTCCCAGCGGAGGGGGAAAATCCACCATTGTTTCGTTGATTCCCCGTTTTTATGACGTTCAAACGGGGAGTGTAAGCGTAGACGGCAGAGATGTTCGCGATTGGACGTTGGCCAGTTTGCGCAGTCACATTGGAATGGTGTTGCAGGATAATATTCTGTTTAGTGGAAGTGTGTTGGAAAATATCCGGATGGGGCGACCGACGGCTTCCTTCGAAGAGGTGGTGGCCGCCGCAAAAGCGGCCAACGCACATGCTTTCATCATGGAATTGAAAGACGGATACGAAACTGAAATCGGGGAACGGGGAGTCAAACTGTCTGGTGGACAAAAACAGCGCATTGCCTTGGCGCGTGTCTTTTTGAAAGCCCCCGCCATTCTGATTTTGGATGAAGCGACATCCGCATTGGATTTGCAATCCGAACGCCTGATTCAGGAATCACTCGATCGGTTGGCAAAAGATCGTACAACCATCATTGTGGCGCATCGTCTCTCCACAATCACCCATGCCGATCGCATCTACTACATTGAGGGAGGACGGGTGAAGGAATCGGGCACGCACGAGGAATTGATGGCCCTCGGCGGGAACTATGCAAAATTGTTTGCTATGCAGCATTTGGAGCGCCACGAGAAAACGGTCAGTCGTTGAAGAAATGAGCGCCCATCGTGAGACGGAGGGGAAAGTAGTGAAAAAGAGATTCCGGGTTCGATATGAGTGGGATATTGTCTCCATCCGCAGTGAAATTCGGGAGATCGCGGGGCAGGTGGGGTTTGACGAACTGGATCAGGCACGAATCGTTCAGTCGGTTTCCGAATTGGCCCGGAACGTGGTTCACTATGCGGAAAAGGGACTGATACTCGTCGAAACCGTGGAACGAGATGGGAAAGAAGGATTGCGTATTTTGGTGCAGGACTTGGGTCCCGGCATCACGGATATGGAAGAAGTGTTTCGTAAGATGGATACCCCAACCGTCACCGAAAATTCCGGCCTGCAACAAGTGAGAAGTTTGATGGACGAATTTTCGATTCAATCTGTAGAGGGCAAAGGTACTTGCGTGGAAGTAATCAAATGGCTGAAAACGGCGAAAACGATACAAGACAGCTGATTCATCGGCGCTGCATTTCCACTTTTACTCCGAATGAAGGAATCGGAGTATCTAAGGTGTGTCTGGTCATTCCGTAAGGGAGCAATGTTTTTCCAGGCGAGCGACAAGCCCTGACTGAGCGAAGACTCGGGAAAACGAAGGGTTGGAAATAGCGGGCAATTTCCTCAAAGCGATGCGTACTTTGCCCGCGTCCTACGCTGACCGTGTCGGAGCGGTCATCAACTGTTTCCCTGAAGGGGCGCAGGTGGAGCGAGCCGGGAAAGCAATGTGGACAGTATTCACCAGACACACCCCTAGGTGGACTTGTCAGCGCCGATGATGTTTTGTTCCGAGCAAGCGCTTTCACGGTGGATTTGTCTATGTTTCCATATTATGAACCTTTTTGGTGTGGCCTTGACGCCCTTCTTTTTGATCAACTAAAATGGGGATGACATCCGAGACTTGTCTTTTCATTGCCAGCTTATTCCTGTTGTTTCATCCATGATGGATCAACGGAAAATATGATGTAAAGCGTTTTCCCGCTATGACTTCACGTCGATTGGCGATCCGGGTGGGGGCGGAAGCGGTTCGCCATCCTCCTTTTTTTTGCCCGGACGCATTCGTCCGACGCTGGATGATGTATAAGTGGGATTCATTGAAACGGATACTATAGTAACTGGATTATGGGTCATGTCCAATTGGCAAGCAGCTGCAGTTTCGATACAGCTCTAACAAGGGCCGGTCTTGAAAGCATTAGGGGACCCGATCGAGGGTCTGAGCCGGCGCCACAATTGCGTATTATCATCGCTGGCGAAGTCCGGCCAAGAAAGGAGGTCTGCCCTGTGGAACGACCGTTGACACGTGAAACGTCCGTCGATCCCATCATGTCGACTGAGCCGTTTACGGCGACTCCAAGCAAAGCGACATGGCGAGATTATCTCAACATCACGAAGCCCGGTATCAATGTCTCCAATCTTTTGGCGGCGTTTACCGGGTTTTGGTTGGCCGGACCTCGTTCGCTTGACCTCACTTTGCTGTTCTTCACACTATTGGGAACGGCTTTGGTCATCGCCGGGGGATGCACACTGAACAACTTCATCGACCGGGATATCGACCCTTCGATGGCACGAACCCGTAACCGCCCTGTAGCTTCCGGACGAATCGCCCCTGGTACCGCTCTGTGGATGGGTATCGTCCTGACGGTGGCTGGCATCTCAGTGTTGGCGCTGGGAGCCAATCCGTTGGCAGCGGTTTTGGGGATGATTGGCTTTTTTGTGTATGTTATGGTCTACTCTGCATGGCTGAAACGGACGACGACACTGAACACGGTGATCGGTGGCATATCTGGTGCCGTACCGCCGATGATCGGTTGGACGGCTGTAACGGGCAATGTGGATCTTCCCGCTTGGATTTTGTTTCTCATCTTGTTCATGTGGCAACCGCCGCATTTCTTGGCATTGGCCATGCGAAAAGTGGAAGATTACCGAGCCGCGGGTGTTCCGATGCTTCCCGTCGTCCGTGGTTTTATGGAGACCAAACGACAGATCATGGTGTATGTGGCGGCGATGATCCCTTCATCACTCTTCCTGTACCATACGGGGGTCGTCGGGAAGATCTATTTTGCCACCGCCATCATTCTTGGGGTTATCTATTTGGTTTTGTCGATCGCCGGCTTCTTTACGAAGGACGATGATCGATGGGCTCGGCAGATGTTCTTGTATTCCTTGGTTTATTTAACGGCCATCCTCTTGGTGATGATAGTGGATAAGGTGCCTCCCGTCGCCGGATGAAGGCGGCGGGAACGCAACCACTGTTTAGCCAAGTTTACGCGATGAGAGAAAGCGAGGTTTGAAGGTGTTGAGACGACGGCAACATTTGTGGCGTTATCTGTTGGTGTTTGCGGCACTGGCGCTTCTATTGACCGGTTGCGGTGACCCGAGGTTGAATACCTTGGATCCTTCGGGACCCGCTGGGGAAATGCAATTATCGTTGATCAAGCTTAGTTTGGGGATCATGATCGGCGTTCTCACCGTCGTGACGATCATTTATGTTTATGTGTTGGTCCGTTTCCGGCAGCGCCCGGGGCAAAACGATATTCCCAAACAGGTTGAAGGCAACACTAAATTAGAAATACTCTGGACGGTCATCCCGATCGTCTTGCTGGTGGTACTAGCGGTGCCGACCATATCGACCACATTCAACCTGGCAAAAAATCCGCCGCAAGGACAAACTGTCGAGGTGAAAGTGATCGGGCACCAGTATTGGTGGGAGTTCATCTATCCGCAATACGGATTCCGTACATCTCAGGAACTGCACATCCCGGTGGGGAAAAAGGTGCACTTTGAAATCACTTCAGCCGATGTGATTCATGCTTTCTGGGTGCCCAACCTGGGCGGTAAAATGGACGCCATCCCCGGAAAGAAAAATCATATGTGGCTACAGGCTGACAAACCGGGGCGTTATACCGGGAAATGTGCAGAGCTCTGTGGCGCAAGTCACGCATTGATGGATTTCACGGTGATCGCCCAAAAGCAACAAGATTTTGATAAGTGGGTCAAAGCGCAGCAACATCCGCAATCCATGGCGGCAAACAAGACTCTGGAACAAGGGAAACAATTGGTGGCGCAAAACTGCATTGGTTGCCATGCCGTACGTGGTGCGGATTTCCGTTACGAAGGCAAAAAGGGACCGGAACTGACCGGTTTCGGCCAACGTACGACGATCGCCGGCTTCCTTCCGCATGACGAGAAGCATTTGCAAGCATGGCTGAAAAATCCGCAAGCCTTCAAACCAGGTGCTCGGATGCCGAAGATCGGTTATTTGGACGAAAAAGAGATGAAGGCGCTCACTCAATACTTAATGAGTTTGAAATAACAGACAAGAATAGCGGAAAGCCCCCTTTGCCGGAAGGGGAGCACATTGAACGGACGTTTGAAGGAGGGACACCATGGGAGCGTTTTTAAGCGTGCTGGTCTTCGCCATGTTCATCCTGGCCATCTTCACCGGCGGTTACAACGACCGCTTCCTTGAGCGGGTACGCAACCATTGGCTGTGGGACTGGCTGACCACTGTCGATCATAAAAAGATTGGGATCATGTATTTTCTCTCCGGTTTCTTCTTTCTCCTAGTCGGTGGCATTGAAGCCTTACTGATTCGGATGCAGTTGATCGTTCCGAACAACCATTTCATGGTGGGCGACACGTTTAACCAACTGCTTACCATGCACGGAACGACGATGATCTTTCTGGCGGCCATGCCGATGATCTTCGGCTTAATGAACGTGGTTGTTCCGTTGCAAATCGGTGCACGCGACGTGGCGTTCCCGTTCATGAACGCATTGGGCTTCTGGCTATTCCTCGCCGGGGGCTTGTTGCTCAACTTCAGCTGGTTGTTCGGCGGCGCACCGGATGCCGGTTGGACGTCTTATCCCTTATTGGCGTTAAATCATTTCAGCCCGGGACCCGGTATCGACTATTACGTGCTTGGGTTGCAGATCGCTGGGCTCTCAAGTCTGATGGGCGCTATCAACTTCCTGGTGACGATCGTGAACATGCGGGCGCCCGGGATGACCTTTTTGCGCATGCCGCTGTTTACCTGGGCCACATTCGTCACTTCCGCGCTTCTTTTGTTCGCGATGCCGCCATTGACGGTGGGATTAATCCTGCTGATGTTCGACCGTCTGTTTGGTTCGCATTTCTTTGATGTGGCCGGTGGCGGTGACCCGGTGATCTGGCAACACTTGTTCTGGATTTTCGGGCATCCGGAAGTGTACATCGTGGTTTTGCCCGCTTTCGGGGTCATGTCTGAAGTGATCGCGACTTTTTCCAAAAAACGTCTGTTTGGATACTCGTCGATGGTGTTCGCGATGGTGCTGATCGGATTCTTGGGCTTCATGGTGTGGGTCCATCATATGTTTACCGTGGGTCTGGGACCGATGTCCAACGCCATTTTCGCGATCGCGACGATGACCATTGCGGTTCCGACGGGGATCAAGGTGTTCAACTGGCTGTTCACCATGTGGGGCGGATGTATTCGGTTCACTACACCTATGCTGTTTGCGGTTGGCTTCATCCCGACATTCGTAATCGGTGGAGTAACGGGGGTTATGCTAGCGGTACCGCCGGCTGACTTTCAGTACCAAGACACTTACTTCGTCGTGGCCCACTTCCATTACGTGCTGATCGGGGGCACCGTCTTCGGAATGTTTGCGGGCATGTATTACTGGTGGCCGAAAATGTTCGGCAAGAAACTGAACGAAACGTTGGGACGCTGGCATTTTTGGCTGTTCCTCATCGGATTCCACATGACATTTTTGGTTCAACATTGGTTGGGTCTGTGGGGGATGCCGCGCCGGGTGTTCACCTATCAACCGGGTTACGGTTTGGAATGGGGGAACCAGTTGAGCACGGCAGGTGCGCTTTTGATGGGCATCTCCATCATCTTCTTACTGGTGAACATAGCCGTCACCGCTCGTCGCGGTGAAGCGGCCGGCTCTGATCCGTGGGATGGTCGGACACTGGAATGGGCGATTTCGTCTCCGGCACCGGAGTACAACTTTGCGCAGTTGCCGCTGGTGCGAGATGTGGATGCCCTGTGGTACGCGAAAATGAACGGCAAGAAAGGCGTGGAGCCGGCCGAGCCGATCGGTTCGATTCACATGCCGTCTCCATCCTATCTGCCGATATTGATGGCGGTTGGCTTCTTCATCGCCGGTTTCGGTTTTGTCATGCGGGCGATCCCGGCGGCAGTGCTAGGCTTGATCATGGTCTTCATCACCATGTTCATGCGTTCGTTTGATCATGATCCTGGCTACCACATTGAACCTGAGGAAATTGAGGCTACGGAGAAGGGGGCGAGAGCATGAGTGATCACAATCAACTGAGCATGGCTCCGGAAATGCCTCATCACACGGAAACCTCAACGTTGGAAGGAAAAAATAAGATCTTGGGTTTCTGGTTTTTCCTCGGGGCCGAAACCGTCTTGTTCGCTTGCTTGTTCGGTACGTTCCTGGCTCTTCGTCATTCTACGATGGGCGGTCCGACCTCGGAAGAGCTGTTCAGTCTTCCGATGGTCGCCGCCGCGACACTCATCCTGTTAACCAGCAGCCTGACCAGCGTTCTCGGCATTTTGGGCATGCACCGCGAAAATCTGAAGTCGATGCTCTTCTGGTTTGGCGTGACGGTTCTGCTGGGCTTGGCTTTCTTGGGATTGGAGATCTACGAGTTCATCGAATACGTGCATGAAGGGCACACCTTCACTCGCAGCGCGTTCGGCTCTTCGTTCTACACGCTGGTGGGTACGCACGGAAGCCACGTGTTGTTTGGTGTCACTTGGATCACAACCCTGATTTATCAGGGGTGGAAAAAAGGCATCACCAAGGAAACGGCGCCAAAATTCTACGTCGCCAGTTTGTACTGGCACTTTATCGACGTGGTTTGGGTGTTTATCTTCACTGTTGTTTATCTGTTGGGGATGATTTCCTAAGGAAGGTGGGATGACCGGTGCAAACGTCGACACAAACGACGACCTCCCAACAGCCGTCGAAAAAACAAGATGGCGTGAGTAAGCATCTCTTGTCTTTCGCCGTGATGATCGTTTTGACCGCGATTGCGTTCGCGGCGGTTGGTTTGAAAATCATCCCGACCCATCTGGTGATTCCTGTATTGTTGGTGATGGCGGCGATTCAGGTGTTCCTCCAATTGTTCACTTTCATGCATCTGGACCAGAAAGGAAGTTTTTTCCCGATTCTCTTCATCTGTGCAGGGATCTTTGTCGCTATCGTATCCGCAGTCGGGATCTTCATGCTGTTGTAAACAATCAAACCTATCTTTGAAAATCTGGCCCCTCGTGTATGAAAGCGCAGTCTTTCGGCGAGGGGCCTGGTTTATAAAAAGCGAGTAGCAAAGACCAGCCCTTCCATGGTGATGAAAGCGAGTATCGATCATGGAAGGCCTTTCATCTCTCGCAATTCCGACAGGATTTTTGTATTAGGCCATGGAGTGCAGAAAAATGGTTGTCACTCCAGATGAAGCGAAAAGCCCACGGCGACTAAGGGAAGTGCCTCTGGTACTCTAACCGTGTGGAGCAAGTCAAGATGGGAATTCCCTTCAACGGGAGATGATAAATGATGCACACTCATATGCACCATGCCGCGCATGCCGGATCGACGGTCGCGAGCTGGTTTCATTGGGAAGCGATTTTGATCGTATTGATTTTGGGAATCGGTTATGCGTGGTACACGGGACCGCGACATAAACACCTGGGTACGACGAATCCGGTGCCTACTCATCAAAAAGTGTGGTTTTACACAGGATTGGTGTTGATCTATGCCGCACACGGCAGCCCGTTGGCCGACTGGGGACATATATCGTTCAGTGTGCATATGCTCCAGCAATCAATCATGTATTTGATGGTGCCACCGGCCATTTTGCTGGGTATGCCGCCTGATGCGGCCAGAGCAATGATCCAGCGGTTACCCAAGGGCTTGTTTGCGTTTTTGACCCAACCGTTGATTTCGATATTGCTGTTTAACCTGTTATTTTCGTTGTATCATGTACCGGTCATTTTCGACACACTGATGAGTCGAACATGGTACCATGTAATCAGCCATACATTGCTGATCTTGACGGCTTTCATGATGTGGTGGCCTGTGGTGTGTCCCGTTCCCGAGTTGGACAAACTGAGCGAGCTGAAGAAAATCGCGTATATTTTTGCCAATGGCATCCTACTCACACCAGCCTGCGCACTTATCATCTTTGCCCGCGATCTGTTATACGCGTCGTATGGGCATGTGCAGGTTTTCGGTTTCCTGCCGCCGATCGATGATCAGCAATTTGGTGGCGTGATCATGAAGATCATTCAGGAAATCGTGTATGGAACGGCGCTGGGAATTATCTTTTTCCGATGGGTGAAAAAAGAACGTGCCAAAAGCGATGAGCAAACGGATGCTGTCGCCGCTCGCATGCGCACAGCGGAAGGCGAAGGGCATACGTGATCAAAACGGGGGTCAATCACCTCGTTTGGCCCATACAGGCGATCGATAAACCTGTCGTTGAAGAGAAAGCGTCTCCTACCGAGGCATAGCTGGTCATTTACTGGTCCAAGAGAAGGTGGCTTTATCCGCCGAGTGACCTGTGAGCGTTTGACCACGGAATAAAAATATATAGATACGTATCTGAGACGGGAGATGGCTATTTATACTTGATTGACTAAGTGCATCCTTTTCTGTTGTGGTTGCCATGTTGATAAGGGGTGGAATGCAGGTGTCGATTTCGATGTTACTTGCTACTGTCAGCACGTCATGTACGGTCACCAGCGCCATTTGCATGGCTGCGGGATGGGTGGCCATCAAAAAAAAGAAAGTGGACGTGCACAAACGCTTGATGTGGCTGTCCATCTTTTTCGCATCTCTGTTTTTTATCCTGTATATGTCACGGACCGTGTTGATCGGCAATACCGCTTTTGGCGGCCCGGAAAATCTGAAAACCGCATACAACGTTTTTTTGACGATCCATATTGTGTTGACCATCCTTTCGCCGGTCCTGGTGATCACTACCCTGACATTCGCTTATCGGAAACGATTTGATCGCCACAAGCGACTCGGTCGACGTTCAGCAGTGATCTGGTTTGTCACCGCGATCACGGGAGTGGTGGTGTATTTGCTGTTGTTTGTCATCTTTCCTCCGGGTCCGACGACCAATCATTTTCAGTAACTTCACATTGGAATTCCGAGAAGCCGATTCCTGCCATCCATATGGTGGAGAATCGGTTTTTTGATGTGTAAGATAATATGACAAAAATGAGAGGTTGCAGTTGATTATATGTCAAAAAACATAACACAAAATTGCGGATGAAATCCGTATAGCGTGAAAAAATAGGATGTAACCGTTTTATTTGTGTTAATTAACTTCACATAAAATTTGGATATCGGGCAAATCGACGATATACTCAAAGTGAGAACCGGATCGGAAGGGGATGCGGATGAACGGCAAAAAGCTGCCTGTATGGTTCGTGGCCGTAGAGATCCTCATCCTGTTCCTGGTGTTCCTGTTGGGAAATGCGGTGGTTCGCCTGATGAAATGGCCCGTACCGCCGGGGCTGTTGGGGATGGGCATTCTGTTCATCTTGTTGGCAACAGGCAAGGTGCGAGTACATTTGTTTGAGGTTTCCAGCCAATTCTTTGTTCGCCATATCGTACTGCTTCTTCTTCCGGCGATTGTCGGTGTGTTTCGGTTTTGGCCTGTTCTGAAAAAAGAGGGATGGAAACTGGGACTGATCTTGGTGGTCAGTACGATAACGGTCTTGGTTGCAACGGCAGGGATTGCCCGCATGACCAAAGCAAAGGGGGAGGAAAAATGATGGTTGGTCAAACCGCTTTACTTCTGGTGTTGACGCTGTTTTCCTACTGGGCGGGATGCAGGCTTCACCGACGAATCCCCCATATGTTGATGAGCCCTGTATTTACCAGCACGTTGATAGTGGCCGGGATTTTGTGGTTGACCCATACCGATTACCAAACATACCGGATGGCCAATGAGCCGCTGACCTGGCTTCTCGGCCCCGCCCAAGTGGCCATGGCCGTTCCTTTGTTTCGGGGATGGAACCTGTTGAAGAAACATCTCTCTTCCGTTTTGAGCGGTGTTTGTGGCGGGACGGTATCGGGGATGCTGACAGCAACATTGATGGGCAAGATCTTGCATCTGAGTACTGTAACGATTCTCTCACTGGCGCCAAAGTCTGCGACGACACCTGTCGCGATGCTGACCTCACAAGCGGTGGGGGGGGTTCCGGAATTGGCTGCGCTTTTTGCCGTTTTGACAGGCATTCTCGGGGTGGTGGCGGGCCCTGTCATTCTTCGCTGGATGGGTATTCGCAATATCCTGTTCAAAGGGCTCGCGCTCGGTACCGCCGGGCAGATGATCGGAGCCGCCCGTGCCTCAAAATGGGGTGATGCCGCCGCCGCCATGGGCATTGTGGGGATGAGTGTGACTGCCCTGTTGATCGGCTTGTTTACGCCCCTACTCATACGCGTTTTTATATGATATAAGGCCATGGAGGAGTCCTATATTGTTGGTATTCCTTTTGTACGCGGTTGTTCAGAGGCCTACTGATAACCCCGGCGACTCAACTGTCGCCGGGTGTTTTTTGAATGGTCGATGGGTGAAGTGAAGTTGGAGATGAAGGGACGGTTTGATTTGAGTATTTTCAGATGGACCGCGGATTACAACGATTCCATGACATTCCTCGATATGTGCGAAACGAAAAACTGCCTGAATTTCGGCCATTGGTCCACCTACCGCTACGACCGGATCATCTAGAAATCAAAAGATATGTCAGACTACGGGCAGCGCAACGAAAACCTGATTGAGGCCGAAAAACTGTTACTGTAGGATGCGGCTGCGCCACCCCTCTACTACGATATCAATGTATTTCTGCAAAAAAGCTAGGTGCAAAACATGGTCCATCATTCCGGTGGGGGAGAAATATTCCCTGAAATGGTGGAAATCCGCAAGAAAAAGAATCCATGAAAGGAAAGAGGAGAGCGCCTGAAACGCTCTCCCCTTTTCTACAGTGGCAAATCAGAATAAGAGGTGATATATCGCCTTATTCCGTCGAAATGGACGGATCGGCTTGCACTTTGTGAGGAATGACTTGCATGAACGAAGCGCGCGGGTCTTTCACGAGTTGGGCCACCTTCTCGGCTTCGGCTTGCTGACCGGATCGTTCCAGCTCCTCCCGGTAATATCCCAACAACTCCCGGATGTCTCGTTCTCCCTGATCATCCAATGGTTGCAACGAGACTTTGGCACCTTTGGCGATCCGGCGTTGCAGTGCTTGTTGATCCAAACCGAGCTCCGGAATCAGTCGTAGGTAAACCCGTCCGCCGGTCATGCCAGCACAGATCCATGGTCCGGGATCGCCCATCACGACGGCCCGACCGTTGGTCATATATTCAAAGGCGAAACCTTTGATATTTGCACGTGCACCGATCATACCCAAATCGTCGCGGATCGGTCCGCTCGGCTCGCCACCGATGATGACATCGGCACCGGAGAGACGGATTCCCGCACGTGAGTCGGCATTGCCTTGCACGATGAACAAACCTTTTTGTGCACCGTAGCAGAAGCTTTTTCCGACTGATCCGTTGATCATGACGCCGTTGGCACCCGGTGACTTCAGGATGCTCACCCGTCCACCGAACGCCGTTTTGCCCACGCCATCCTGTGCACCGCCATGGACCACCATCCGGATGCCTTCCGCGTTGAATGCGGCAAAGCCGTTGCCCGGAATCGAGCCGTCTTTGAATGTGAGCGACACTTCCGGCAACTGGGCATAGCTACCGTCCAGACGGTTGCGGACTCGGGCCCCGGAGACCCGGCTTCCCATGACGCGATCCGTGCTGTTGACGCCTGCATACGACTCAGATACCGGACGATCGAACGTGATCCTGTCCGCCAAGATGGCTTCAGCTTCAGCTCCAACCGCCACTTTGAGATCGTCAGATTGTGACGTGACGGCGATTTCGCTTGCCGCAGTCTGCCTCCAATCGATGGCGATCGGGTGCAACAGGTCGGACAGGTCCACGCGCTCCAATTCACGTACTTGTTTCAACAAGTCGGAGCGTCCGACCAAGTCTTGCGTGCGCGTAAATCCGAGTTGTGCCGTCAACCTGCGGATTTCTTCGCCGAACGCGGAAAACAGGCGTACTAGCGAATTGACGGCATCTTCGTATACGCGGGGAACGAAGCGGCGCAAACCTTTTTCTTCCGCTTCCTCCATCGATTCGATCTGCGTGGCGATCCCCACGTGGCACGTATCCAAGTGACAACCGCGACAGGTCGTACATCCGATGGCCAACATCGCCAAGGTACCGAATCCGATACGGTTGGCTCCGAGCAGCATCATTTTGATGACGTCCAAACCGCTCTTCAGCCCACCGTCCGCCCACAGTTCAACTTGATCGCGGATACCGGCTTCTACCAATGCATTGTGGGCAGCTTTGACGCCGATCTCCGCGGGCAGGCCCACATGCTGCAGAGCGTGTACCCGTGCGGCACCAGTGCCGCCGTCAAATCCGCTCAAGGTGATGATGTCTGCACCCGCTTTGGCGATCCCGACGGCAATCGTGCCGATGTTGGGAACGATGGGCACTTTGACGATGACTTTGGCGAATTTGTTGGCCGTTTTCAGCTCAGTAATGATTTGCGCCAAATCCTCGATCGAATAGATGTCGTGGTTGTTCGACGGCGAGATCAGATCGACTCCAGGCGAAGCATTCCGCGCCGCGGCCACTTTTTGGGAAACTTTGACCCCGGGCAAGTGTCCGCCTTCACCCGG
Organism: Polycladomyces subterraneus; assembly: GCF_030433435.1. Taxonomy (NCBI): domain Bacteria; kingdom Bacillati; phylum Bacillota; class Bacilli; order Caryophanales; family Thermoactinomycetaceae; genus Polycladomyces; species Polycladomyces subterraneus. The sequence continues at coordinate 26,527 of NZ_JANRHH010000049.1, read as the reverse complement.
TTTGGCGCCTTGCCCGATTTTGATCTCCAGAAGCAGGGCGGAGTTGACCAACTCCACGTTGACACCGAACCGGCCGGATGCGATCTGGTGTCCGCGCGTACGCGGATATTTGCCGAGCATGTCTTTGATCTCTCCGCCTTCACCATTGAGGCTGACCATGTTCAGCCGTTCTGCCGCTTCGGCATATGCACGGAAGGCGGTTTCGTGTTGAGAACCGAACGACATGGACGAAATCACGAGCGGCAGGTCATGATCCCCCACGCTGATGTCCACTTCATCCGGGTCAACCGGCGTTACCCGATCCAGGTCTAGATCGGCCACATGGCGCAAGCTGATGGGGTTTTGCTTTTCCAGATCCTCCAACTTTTCCGCAAATTCGCGATACGAGATTGCGCCAGAGGCGACTTGGCCGATGGACTTCCATACCCGCGGCCAGAGATGGAATGTTTTGGCCGGTTTAGCTTTTTTGGAAGCATAGTCCTCGTAACGAGCCTCCGCATCTTTTTCCAGGTCGCTCCAAGACGTGCCGGCCCGTTCCGTACCGCAGTAGTTGACGATATTGAGCACATCGGCGATTTCCGGATACAGACCGATCGATGAGAACAACCGGGCATAACCGCGTAATTCGTGAATTCCGATCGTGGAGATAATTTTCTCCAATCCTTTGTTGATCGCGTCAAACAGGTTGGCGGCGGATTTGTTCTCTTTCCCGACAATGGTGGCGAACATCAGGTACGGGTTGACCGCATCTGCGCCCAAACCGACGGCGATGGCAATATCGTGCAACGAACGCAGGGCGGCTGAGCGAAGTACGATGCTGCATTCGCGGCGCCAGTTTTGGCTATCTTTCGGCCACGGAGCGGCTTTTAGTGCCTGATCCACTTTGGAGACAGCCAAGTGCGGATCCAAGAACAGTCGGTCCTCCTGATGGCAACCCGCATCATCCAAGATCAACAGGCTTTTGCCGCTCTGTACGGCTTTGAGTGCCTGTTCAGCCAGCTTTTCCAACCGCTCTTTGACTGAGCTTCCACGCGGATAGGAAAGCGAAAGGCGCTCCGTCAACCCTTTTTCTTCAAATAATTGTACCAGTGACTCATAAGATAGCGTGCCGTGCGACGATTGCAGCTCCACCCCGTCGTTTCCTTCCACCAGAACCGGGGAAGGCAATTCCACGCGCAAGGAGGTATTGGTTTCCTTCTTGTTCAGGAGCGGACGGCGTCCCAACACCACCCGGGTGGAGAAATGCTCCATCTCCCGTTCGCGGTCGATCGCCGGGTTGGTTACGACAGCGACGCTTTCTTTGATGAAGTCGGAAATATTTTGCCGGGATTTGGATAATGCGGCCAAAGGACCGTCATGACCGAGCGATCGAATCGGGTCGCTGCCGGTATCCGCCATCTGTTCCACCAGTTGAATCTGCTCCCGATCCCATCCGAATGCGGCATAGGCTTGATCCGTCGCGGGCTGCGTTTCTTGCGGCGTTGCGGAGGAATGGGGCAACCGGGAAAGATATTGACGGTATTCCTGGAAATCGACATGTTGTTTGGCACGTTCCAGCACGATCTGTTGTAGCTCGTGGTTCGGGATAAATGTCACGGTCGGTGACAGTCTTACACCAACAGTTTCACCCGGTGCGAGCGGTTTAGGCTCGCTCACCATCCGATCGACCGGAATGATGCCCTGCTCGGAAGAGAAATAGAAACATCGTTCGCTTTCCAACATCCACAGCGGACGGAGTCCGAGCGCGTCGACACGGAAGGCGCATTCGTCGCCGTAACGGGAAACGATTCCCGCAGGTCCTTGGGCGAACGGTCCCCATGCTTGACGGTAGTAGGTATAGAGATCCTGCAACTCAGTCGGGAGCTGGTGGATCTCGTTGATAATCGGGGGAAACACCATTTCGATCGCTTCCAGCAAAGAAAATTCATAGCGATGAATCAGTGTTTCCATCACCCGGTTGAGATCTTGCGAATCGCTTCCTCCTTCAGCGAGAGGAACGCCGATCATGTGCGCTTCGTCACCCAGTTTACGCACTGTGTTGATCTCACCGTTGTGTCCGAGCAACGAGAACGGCTGAACGCGGAAAAAGTTGGATAGCGTGTTGGTGGAGTAACGATTGTGTCCGATCGTGGCTACCGTTTGAAATTCCGCTTTGCCGAGGTCGTGAAAATACTTCGGCAACAGGTTAGCCGCTCCCATTACTTTGTATACAACGGTGCGATTGCTGAACGAAGCGACTTGAAGGGGGAAGTCCCGTTCCAACTGGATGACCAGGTCAAACAGACGGGCCGGCAGCCGCTCTGCCGATTCCGCACGCAAGGCGATCTGCCAGAAATGCGGCTCATCGGCACGGCCGTTTTTTCCCAGTACATGGCTGTTGACCGCATCGATCGCCTCTACGAGGATACGTAACCCATTGTCTTTCAGGATCTTACGGATTCGATCCTGCAGGGAAGAGAGCGTCATGTCGCCACGTTTGGGCACGAACAAGTGGGCGACGGCAAACGTCTCTTCATATGCCCATTCCGATGGATAACCGGCTTGGGTCAGTTTTTGGGCCCATAATGCCCGAGGAATGTCGGTCAATATACCGCAACCGTCCCCTTCACCGTTGATGAAACCGGAACGGTGTTCCATTTTGATCAGCGCATCAATGGTGTCCAACAAGTTAGCACGCGTCGGCTTGCCGTTTTTTTCGATGATAGCGACAATTCCGCAACTATCGTGCTCTTCCGAAAGCAAATTTTGAAATCGACCGATGTCAGCGTTGACTTTTCTCATTGGATCCGGTCAGCGTTGACCTGTTCACCTCCATTGGAAGAATGGTCCCTTCCGCGATCGACTCTCCTTTCCACAAATGACAGATTTATCTGAAAACCCGTGATGGGTCATAAAAATATACTGGTCATGCAAGGAGGAAACGAGTGATATGACTGCAGGAGGAGTATCCGGAAGGTTGTTATGAAACGGCAAGTATAGAATAACATGAATCCCAATGGGAAACAAGAGGTTTTGATGATTTTTATTCAAACGAGGGTGTTTTTATGCATTCAGAATTCAGGTTGTGCCGTTTGGAATAAGAGAAGTGTTAGGGGTGAAAAATAATGGGATCCCACGGTTTTAACACATCTGTTATACCAACGTGAACCCGGTCGGATATAAGAAAGCGCTTTCAACAAAAATGAATAAATATACAACTCGGTTTGTAAATAAACAGAAAAATCTGGTGATTCCATACAAAAAGAGGCAGCCGCTAGTACGCTTCAATCCGCGGCTTCATCCGGCGTGTTCACCATGTGGTGGGCGGCAATCACCAACCGGTTCCACATCTCTTCTCGTGCTTCGCCGGTGACGCCGACTTCATCCAACGCTTCAGCCATGCATTGCAGCCACGCCTGCGCTCGTTGTGGCGTGATCGGAAAGCGCAAGTGTCGGGCGCGCAACATTGGGTGACCGTGCACGGATGTGTATAGTGGCGGTCCACCGAGGAATTGGGTGAGGAAGCGGTACTGCTTTTCCTTGACCGGCTCCAGATCTTCCGGAAACAACGGTTTCAAAAGTGGATGTTGTTGCACACGTGGATAGAAAGCTTCGACGATGCGGCGAACGGTTTGGTCCCCGCCAATCTTTTCATAAGTGGATTGAATGGAATGCAATGGGTTTTCCTCCTTGACGAATCTGGAATTGTTTCGGCTCCGGTAAAAAGACGGCTGATGTCAGCCTGGTTATGGACAAACGTTGAGAAAAGCGAAATTCGTCTCCCAGTCAAGCGTCTCTCGTCTCTAGTGTGTCCAGTGAATAGTGTCCAATTGCTTTCCTGGCTCACTCCACCTGCACCTTGTAGGGAGACAGATGATGACCGCTCCGACCCGGTCAGCGCAGGACGCGGCCAATTTACGCTTTGCATTGAGAAAATTGCTCGCAATTTCAATCCTGCGCTTCATGGGTCTTCGCTTTCCCGGGAAAACATTGCTCCCTTACGGAATGAACGACACTCTCTAGTCGCAAGGGTACGAAGCAGCGGCGGGAGACGGCTGTTCGCAGATCTTGTTTTGGTAAGACCACCTATGCTTCCTCGCTGAATGAGGGATGAACTTACCTAATCCATAAAGCATCGCAGAAAAATGGTTGGATCCGTCTCAGGACTTCTTCATTTGTTTAAAAGCGTGATCTACCGCTTGAAGTGTATCGGATATATCTTCATCGGAGTGGGCTAAGGTCAGGAACCAAGCCTCATATTTGGACGGTGCCAGGTAGATGCCTTCTTCCAGCATCAGGCGGAAAAAGCGTGCAAACATTTCACTGTCTGCGCGTTGCGCTCCTTCGTAATCGATGACGGGTTCTTCCGTGAAATAGACCGCGAATGCGCCGCCCTGCCGATTGATTTGCACCGGTATCCCGTAATTTTGGGCCAAATCCCCGATCCCGTCGGCCAACCGTTTGCCCATTTCATCCAACCGTTCGTAGACGCCCGGTTGGGACAATACTTCCAAGCAAGCGATTCCGGCTGCCATCGACAAAGGGTTGCCAGCCATCGTGCCGGCCTGGTACATCGGTCCCATCGGCGCCACTTTCTCCATGATTTCCCGTCTACCCCCGTAAGCACCGATTGGTAATCCTCCTCCGATGATTTTGCCCAAGGCGGTCAAGTCGGGCTCCACCCCGTACATCGTTTGAATGCCACCGTAATGGAAGCGGAAGGCAGTGATCACTTCGTCGTAGATCACCAGACCGCCGGCTTGATGCACCCACTCGTTTACCTTTTCTAGAAAGCCCGGTTGTGGTGGGACGATGCCGAAGTTCCCCACCAGTGGCTCGACGAGTACGGCTGCAATCTGGTCACCCCAGCGGTCCAACGCTTCCCTCAGGGCGTCCAGATTGTTAAAGGGAATCGTAATCACTTCCTGTGCGATACTTTGCGGAATCCCAGCACTGTCCGGGATGCCGAGCGTAGACGGCCCAGATCCGGCAGCGACTAGGACCAGGTCGGAATGGCCGTGATAGCATCCAGCGAACTTTAATATTTTATCCCTTCCGGTATATGCCCTGGCAAGACGAATGGTGGTCATTACGGCTTCGGTTCCGCTGTTGACAAAGCGGATTTGCTCGCAAGAGGGAATGGCTTCGCGCAACATGCGAGCGAAACGGATTTCTTTTTCCGTCGGTGTTCCGTATAAAGTCCCATCGGCGGCTGTTTGCACGATGGCCTCCGTGACGGCGGGATGGGCATGACCCAGGATAATGGGGCCGAACGCACCCAGATAATCGATGTACCGATTGCCGTCTTCATCCCAAAAATAAGCGCCTTTCGCCCGTTTCATGAACACGGGTGCGCCGCCGCCCACCGCGCGGAAGGAGCGGGATGGGCTGTTGACTCCGCCCACGATGACGTCCAGCGCTTGCTCATACAATTGTTCCGAACGTTCCCGTTTCAGTGCCAATGTTGTTCCTCCTCTTCTCGTTTCCCTTCTCTATTTTATGGGTGGCGATCGTTTGAGAGCAAGCGCTGGATCATGGGGGTTGGGTCCGTAAAGATACAAAAGGGGATAGTTCATTCTACGCCCAGGATTATCGGTACTTGACGCTTTTCGTCGTTTCTTGTAAGGGGTGCTGTTTGTGTGATATTCTGAATCTGTTAACAGTGTACGATGATCATGTTGTTGATGGAGCTGTCGATGGGCGCATACGATGAGTGGGATTGGATGTTTGGCAGCTTCACATGTCAGTTTTGAGTGGATATGGGGGCGAGAGCATTGTCGTTCTTTGCGGTGGGTGATCGATACCGTGACACCTACGAGATCGAGGCGGTTTTTCCATTTTTCGACGGGGAAGTGGCGATCGCTCGATCAGGAGATCAACGGTTTTTGTTGCAACATGCTCAACTGAAAAGACAAGCTCCCTCTCGTGCGATTCAACAATATCGTTCGCTGGATCATCCGCTGATTCTCCCCTACCGGGAAGTCTACACGGAAGAACGTTCACTGGTGTTTATCCGTCCCTATGCACCATATCAACCTTTGTACGATGCAATTAGACAACAACCGGCATCCGAGGATGAGCTGGTTCGCTGGGGAAAAAGCTTGTTACATATGGAAGCGTATTTACGCAGCAAACCGCTTCCAATGTATTTCATACTCGACCCGCGTAATATCGGGTTGACGGCTGATGGAAAGTTGATCGTACTGTATTGCGGTTTGCGCCAGATCACGGCCTTGGAACCTTCCTTGGATTGGGGAACCTTCTTCTACATTCTGCTCACCGGAGAGATGCGCGAGGAACCGCTGGACAAAATCTCCGCAGACGCACCTTTTTCCAAGCCTATGATACGCCTGCTTCAAAAGAGCTTACGCAACCAATCCGTCGATTCCGTTCTTTCGCAGATCGAAACCTACGAACGAAAGAAAAAAGGAAAAGGCCTGTTGGATCGATTGTTCGGGGACCAAGCGGAGGAAGAACCATCGCAAATGACACCGAACCGGATCGTAGTGCCGACATTGGTGCCGCCGTCATGGAAAGAGGCGGCCGAGCGTGAACAATTGGAGCAGGAGCGGCTGGCGCGCGAAGCATCGGAGCGAGAACGCTTGGAGCAGGAGCGGCTGGCACGGGAGCGACTGCGCCGGGAGCGATTGGAGCGGGAACGCCAAGAACACGAAAAGCTGGCAAAACAGTTTCAGGAGTATATGGAAGCTTTCTATAAAAGCTCATAACTGTAGAATTCCGAAAGAGGTGGATCAATGCTGTTTGAGAAAACACTGGCCAGCCTCGGTGTGGGTGCGGCCAAGATCGACACCCGCCTGGAAAAGTCGCAGGTGCAGGCAGGCGAAGTGTTGAAAGGGGAAGTATTCATTCAGGGAGGACAAGTGGAGCAGAGAGTGGATGACATCTATCTCTACCTGATTGTCCACTACGTCAAAAACAATAAGCTGACGCAACATGTGTTGCGGAAATATCAGTTGTGCGAACGGTTCTACCTCCAACCCGGAGAGTACAAAATCATTCCATTTGAGATCCGGATCCCGTTCGAGGCACCCATGACAACGGGGCGTTTTCCCGCCTATCTGAAAACCGGCCTGGATATCAAAAAAGCGGTCGATCCGACCGATCAGGACAAAATCGAAGTGTTTCCCCATCCCACGGTGGAACGTATGCTGGGGGAAATCGAAAAGGCGGATTTCATTTTGTACCGGATCGACAATGAATATGAAAAAGACATGAAACCCCATCCCTTCCTGCAAGTGTTTCAGTTCCGTCCCACTGGACGGTATCATGGTTTTCTTGATGAGCTGAACTTGATTTTCGACGTGACCAACCATGATGTGCGGATGGATGTGGAAATCGTGCGGGGGACGCGGGTGCTCACATCCTGTTTCCACTGGTTATTATCCGATCCCAACGGAACGCTTGTCATGGACAACGGGATCGAACAGCAACGCGTTTCCAGCCCCGTGGAGATCATTCAATCATTGCTCAAAAAGAATTAAAAGCGGTGAGCGGGGGAGGGAATCATTATCTTGTCCGTTTTTGGAAAGGCATTGGCCAGCCTGGGTGTCGGATCGGCCAAGGTGGATACGCGGTTGTCCAAATCCCAATTTCGGCAGGGCGATCTGGTGAAAGGAGAAGTGTTTGTCCAGGGAGGACAGGTTAGACAGCATATCGATGAAATTTATCTGTATCTGATCATTCAGTATGTAAAAGACGGGAAACAACAAGAATATGTGATGGAAAAGTTCCGTCTCGCTGAGCCGTTTGATATCGGGCTGAGCGAAACGAAAGTGATTCCGTTTGAATTTCAGTTGCCGTTTGACACCCCCGTGACGACGGGTGGGTGCCCCGTTTATCTCAAAACGGGATTAGATATCAAAATGGCCAAGGACCCCAAGGATGTGGACGGGATTGAGGTGCTGCCACATCCATTGGTGGAAAAAACTTTGCAGGCCATAGAAAATATTGGGTTCCAATTGGTTCGTGTCGACTTTGACTTTGAGAAATATTATTCTCGGCATCCCTTCATTCAGGAGTTCGGTTTCGAACCGATCGGACCGTTTCAAGGATTTTTGGACCAACTGAAAGCGGTGTTTTACGTTGGCGATGATGAGATCGATCTCATCATGGAAGTGGACCGCAAAGCAGTCGACCTGATGAGCTCCCTGGAAGAGGCACTGGAATTGGATGCCCGTACGATTCGGTTGACAGTGACCGAAGATATGGCGAAAAAAGGGAAATTGGAAAATGAGTTGAATCGTTTGATCAAGGAACAGATTTGAGAGAACGGGGCAGCGGGGTTTCTGGCTGCCTCTCTCCTTTTACCTTCGTACAGGGAGGAAGTGTCATGCGACTGAAGAACAAGGTGGCCATCGTAACGGGAGCCAGCAGAGGAATCGGGGAAGCGATTGCCGTTGCCTTGGCACGTGAAGGTGTGGATTTGGTATTGGTCGGTCGGAAGGAAGCCGATTTGGAGCGCGTCGCCGCACGCGTTCGCGATGAGGGGCGAGCGTGCCGGATCAGTACGGCGGACGTATCACGTGAGGAAGATGTACGTCGTACGGTGGAACTGGCGCGCGAGGCGTTCGGCAAAATTGATATCCTGATTAACAACGCCGGCATTGGATTGTTCAAAACGGTGCAGGAGACGTCTTTGGAGGAATGGAACCGCATTTTGCAGGTCAATTTGACGGGCGCGTTTCTGTTTTCGCGAGCCGTGTTGGAAGATATGATTGAACGTGGACAGGGCCAGATCATCAACATTTCATCCGATATCGGCAAACGGACGATCCCGCGGGCGTCCGCATATTGTGCCAGCAAATTTGGCCTGGAGGCGTTCAGTGAAGTACTTGCAAAGGAAGTGCGCAAGTCCGGTGTACGGGTAGGTGTGATCCGGCCCGGTCTGACCGACACCTATTTCAACGATACGAAACAGGGAGCCCCCGAGAAAGAGGGGTGGTTGCAAGCGGAAGATATCGCGGAAGCGGTTGTGTATATGGCGTCGGCTCCCCGGCACGCGTTGGTGGACGAAATCACGGTTCATCCCGTTATTCAGGAATATTGATTGAAGTCATTTCATCCGTGGATCAGATGAAGAGTGACCATTTTTCCGTGAGCGACTTTTGTGATGCGAAACAGGAGCGAGAGGAAAAATGGTCACTCTCTTTTTAGGGCTTGTCTAGTAAATCCGTGGGTGAGCATATGCTTTCCAAGGTGAGCCAAGATCCAAGCCCGGCCGAGCGAAGACTTGTGGAATTTCAGGAATGAAATCACGGGCCATTTCCTCTAAGCGAAGCGTCCTTTACCCCGCGTCTGCGCTCCGGGTTGGAGCGGCCATGACTGCTTCCTCAGCAGGGCGCCTGTGGTTAGGGGAGGGGGTTCGAATTTTTCTTCAGGTGCGAAGCTTCAGGCGGGAAAACAACACCGCGTACTTTGCCAATCCACTTAAAAAGTCATCATGGGGTGGATGTTTTTTACAAATTTTATGACGCTTGACGGGGGTGCTACAATATCGGATGGGATAGTGGAAGATGGGGACGTGGATGACGGGAGTGGATGAGACCGATGTACAGCATTGATGCGAAAGGACTCACCAAAGAGTTTCGAGTATATCAGAGCCGTCCCGGATTGCTCGGTGCATTCCGGGATTTGTTGAACCGAAAGTACCGCGTGATCCGGGCGGTAGACGGGATCGATCTGCAGATCGAACAAGGGGAAGTGGTGGGATACATCGGTGAAAACGGCGCCGGGAAATCGACCACCATCAAAATGCTAACCGGTATTTTGCAACCAACAGCGGGAGAATTGCGGGTCAACGGCTTCGATCCCCATCGCCAAAGGGAAGCGTTTGTGCGTACAATCGGCGTGGTGTTCGGTCAACGGAGTCAATTGTGGTGGGATATCGCAGTGCAGGAATCGTTTCGTCTCCTGCAAAAGGTGTACCGCATTCCCGACGAAGAGTACCGCCCGCACATGGATCACATCATCGATGTGTTGCAGATCGGTCCACTGTTGGACCAACCTGTTCGCAAACTGAGCCTGGGTCAGCGCATGCGGTGCGAATTGGCCGCGGCTTTGGTTCACAAGCCATCGCTCTTGTTTTTGGATGAACCTACGATCGGGCTGGATGTATTGGTCAAAGAAAACATCCGCCAATTCCTGCGGGAGATCAACCAACGATACGGTACGACCATCCTGTTGACCACCCATGACATTTCTGACATTGAAGCGTTGTGTTCACGGGTGGTCATGCTGGATGAGGGGAAAATCATCTATGACGGTCCGCTCTCGCAATTGCGGGCGCAGTGGGGCGGAAACCGGAAAATCCAGGTGGAATTGGACCGTGAGACGGCTTTGGAGACTTTGAATCGGCTCACGGAAGGACTTGCCGTACGATGGGAGTCTCGGGGAGCAGCGCGATACACGGCTCATTTGGAAAACGGGGCGGAAGTATCGCAAGTGTTGGCCCGGTTGGTAACCGAAGTGGGGATCAAAGAGGTTCAAATCGAGGAAGCTTCCACGGAAGAGATTGTCCGGCGGATTTACCAGGAGGGGAACGACCGTGCTTAGTACCTACCTGGAGATGATCCGCATTCGTTTCTTGATGATGTTGGCGTATCGCGTCAATTATTACAGCGGCATCGTCATCTACAGTTTGAATATCGGTGTCAACTACTTCATCTGGATGGCGATCTACGGTTCGAACAACAACCTGCAAGGTATGACGGCTTCCCAGATGGCCACTTACGTAGCCGTTGCGTGGATGTCCCGTGCGGCCTACTTCAACAATCTCGACCGCGAAATCGCCCAGGAGATCCGGGACGGTACGGTGGCAATCCAATTGATTCGCCCCTATCACTACCTGATGGTCAAGTTTTTTCAAGCATGGGGCGAGGGATTGTTTCGCCTATTACTGTTCAGCATTCCGGGGATGTTGATCGTCTCCCTGGTCTTTCCGATTCATTTGCCAGGCTTTGATCCCGTCTGGCTGCTCTTTGCCGCCAGTTTGCTTCTGGGATTCGTGATTAACACACAGATCAACATGATTACCGGATTGGCGGCTTTTTTCATTTTGAATAACCAGGGACTGGTTCGGGCGAAACGTGTATTGGTCGATCTGTTTTCCGGATTGATTTTGCCGATTCGCTTTTATCCCAATTGGGCGCAGGCGATCCTGTCGTATCTGCCATTCCAGGCGATCAGCTACCTGCCCAGCATGATCTTGGTCAAAGGGATCGGGGGCCCGGCGTTGGTCCATGCATTTACGGTGCAAATCATCTGGTGCGTGTTGTTGTGCCTGCCCATCTTCCTGTTGTGGCGCCGGGCGCGTCGCACATTGACGGTGCAGGGGGGATGAGCCGTGTTCTACGTTCAGATCTTCTGGCAGTATTTAGAACAATATCTGAAAACGCGATTGGCGTACCGATGGGATTTTCTTACCCAGTTTGTAACCGATCTTTCATTTCAAGCGGTTAATCTCGTGTTTATCCTGGTCGTCTTTTCCCATACGACTTCGATCAAAGGATGGACGCGGGAAGAAGTGATTTTTATCTACGGTTATTTTCTGGTCCCGTTCGCGGTGTTCGCGGCGTTTTTCAACCTGTGGGAATTCAATGAACGGTATATCATCAAGGGAGAGATGGACCGGGTGTTGACCCGGCCCGTACACAGCCTGGTACAGGTGATGTTGGAGACGATGGCTCCGGAATCGCTGGCCGGGGCGTTGGTCGGGCTTCTCATCATGGGCTGGGCAGCGGCCCGGATGAACCTTCAGTGGACGATATGGGACATTCCGCTGTTTGTGATCTTCGTGATTGGCGGTGTGTTGATATACGGCGGGATTTACATTGCACTGACCAGCATCAGTTTCTTTTCCGATTCCAAAACGGACATCCAACCAATCATGTATAACATCGGTAACTACGGCCGGTATCCGGTCAATTTGTATCATCGGATCATCCAATTCGTCCTGACGTGGGTATTGCCGTTCGCGTTTGTGGGATTTTATCCGGCCAGTTACCTGTTGGACCGGGACCATTGGATGTGGCTGGCCTTTCTGACGCCGGTAGTGGGTGTCGTTTACTTCGTTTTCGGCGTTTTTTGTTGGAATTGGGGGGTGCGTCACTACCGGGGAGCCGGTAACTAACGCCCCCATTCAAAACTGAGCCACAAGGCCAACAGGCTGAGGAGCACACTGGAGATGACATACAGTACAGCTGTGCCCCCAGCCTTTTGTTTCAGCAATTGAACGGTCTCTACACTGAAGGTGGAAAACGTGGTGTAGGCGCCCAAAAAGCCCGTGGTAAAAGGATGGGTAACATGATGCCAGGCGGTTTCATACGCTGTGGCGTGGGTGGTGGAAAGCCAACCCCCCAGTACAAAGGCGCCTGAAATATTGATCACCCAAGTTTGCCACGGAAAAGGGGAACGGACCCGGTTGCCGATCCACGATCCCAACCAATAACGGGCGATCGCTCCCAAAAAACCGCCGACGGCGATCCACAGGGTCATTTGACCGATCCTCCTTGCGGTGAAGTGGTCCTCTGCTTATGTAATGCCCATTGCTCTCCCTTCATCCACCCCCGCCATGTCAGCAGAATCCCCCCGCTCAGCGTTATGATCAGATAGAGAGCGGACGTCCAGTGGTGTCCGCTGATCCACAAATACATCATTTCCCCGTCCCAAGTGGAAAACGTGGTTAATGCACCGACAAAACCGGTGCCGATTCCCAACCGCCATGCTTCGGGCAACCATGATCGACGACGGGTTGCTCCGGTGACCCATCCGAGTATCCAACAACCCGTCAGATTGGCCGCCAATGTCCCCCAGGGAAATAGAGGGGAGGACAAATTTCCAAGCATCCATCGAAACAGGGCACCCAGTGCCCCGCCGATCCCGACGGCAATGGTTCGCATCCATTTCCCTCCTCCAAAACGACAAACTCCCGCCCGCTTACAGGCAGGAGGAATGTGTCAGGTAAATCGTTCTACTTTGAGTTCCTGTTTTTCATCCTATCGGATGACGGTTGGCTGGTCAAGCGAGGAGATGCGGGTGGCTCTATTGGGAGGATCGTTCTGACGGAGTAGACGGGGAAGAGCTTTCCATTTGAACCGGAATCGAATCGTCTTTCAGTGAAGAGGATCCTTCCAAATCTCCCATGTTGACAGAATCCTCATTGTCGTTGTCTTTCATCTGATCAATGATTTTGGACAATGTCTGCTCATCGCCGTGAGCGCTTAACCCCACATTGAGCGTACCGCTCAGCGTTTCGACGCGTAACTCCTGAATTTTGTATTCCATTCGCTCGATGGTGACCGGCTGGATGGAGGCGAGCTGCTTCCGGATCTGTTCGTTTTCTTCTTTCAAATTCTCAATTTCCTGCTGCAACTGGTTGATCCGGTCCCACAGATAGGCGTACATGGAAGCCCACCTCCAAAGATCAAAATGATTGGATCAAGCATACCCTATGATCAGTATATGGGTATTCACCCAAAGAACATGACCGGGACAGTGACCAGTTTCTGCCCATGTGAATAGAATGAGGTGAAAGGTCCCAAAAAAGGGGAAGATCCGGATGGATGATCAACAACAACACTTTCAAAAATGGAGTCAATTGGCGCGGAAGTTTTTGGGGGACGATTTTTGGTCCGATGTGATGAGCGCATCTCCAGCTTCTTCTTCTTCTTCTTCGAGTGGCCCTAAAGCAGATGTCTATCAAACACGAAACGAAGTGATCGTATTGGTGGATTTACCAGGGATCGAAGATATCCATTTGCTGGATTTGCGGATTCACGAAGATACATTGTATATCAAGGGACACATCCCCACCCGTTATGCCAACTACGAAGCTACTTTGAGTGAACGGCTTTCCGGAGATTTTGAGCGTTCGATACCACTGGGGGCGACTGTGACTCGTCAGCACAGCTCCGCCCGCTACCGCAAGGGATTATTGGAAGTAAGGCTGAACAAAGTGCATGCGCCACGTACCCAACATCGTATCCGTGTACAAGACTCCTGAGTTCACAACGCCAAGGCTTCCCTCATAGGATATGGTAGACCTTGCGTCAGGGAGGGTGTCCGATGGCGACTGTCAATAATATATTCAATCTCAAGATTCAAAGTGTATCCAGCGCAGGGTCTGTCAATTTTGGGAACACCATCAACATTGGCGCCGAAAGTAACACCAAATCGCTGGGTGGTTCTTCACCGATCGGCGATTTTGCGAAAAATATCGATTTTGAACAGAATCAAGGGATCGATCCGGATGTCATCGACCAACCGTAAAGGGAGGGAGGGGCGTGTTCCGCATCAGCATCCACACGATCAACATCACCACCGTCTCCGACGCCGGATCCGTCAACATCGGCAACACCGTCAATGCGGTGCAAAAGCAGCAAGTCCTGCAGGAGACTCAACCCAGTCCCCAACCGCAAAAGCCAGAGGGACCGCCCGCTCTCGAACCGACGGTACCCGGTCCCTCGTCACCGGGTACCTCCGATGGTGGGGTCCCTCCCGCTCCTCCCGGCGGTGTTGCCCCCGGTGGTCCAAGCTGCGCCGGATCGTTTTCTTCCGGCAACCGCCCCAGCGCCTTATCGTCCCGTTTGCCTCATCCCCCTATGATACCGCGTCCTGTTAGCGGATATCGTCACCCCGTCGTGGTGATTTCTCCCTCTGTTTGATCGAATAGTATAATGGAGATAAACACGGGATTGAAGACAGGCAGGTGGGAACATGGCGGAAAAACGGGTACTGATCATTGAAGATGAACCGCAACTGGCCCGGTTTTTGGAGTTGGAGTTTACGCACGAAGGATATCAGGTTAAAGTTTCACATGACGGACGGACTGGTTTGGATTTGGCTATATCCCAGGAGTTTCAGGTCATTATCCTGGATATTATGTTGCCAGATCTCAGTGGATTGGAGGTTTGCCGCCGGATTCGTGCGGAACGGAATACGCCTATTATCATGTTGACCGCAAGAGATGCGGTACCGGACCGGGTCATCGGGCTGGAAGCTGGTGCAGATGACTATATGACAAAACCGTTTGCCATCGAAGAGCTGCTGGCAAGGGTTCGTGCCATACAACGCAGGGTGGCGCCGGAGCAGGACCAGATGGTGGAAGTGGGCTGTTGCCGGTTGTTTCCCGAACAACGGCGAGTCATCTGTGCGGACAAGGAACTGAAATTGACAACGCGGGAATTTGATTTGCTGGCTTGTCTGATGCAAAATCGCAACCGGGTGATGACGCGGGAGATGATACTTGACCGGGTATGGGGTTACGATTATGAAGGGGATACCAATATCGTTGATGTGTACGTGCGCTATGTTCGCAGCAAATTAGAGGAAATCGGCGTGAAAGACTATATCGAAACCGTGCGCGGTGTGGGTTATGTGATCAGGGAGGATGGACATGCCCATTAAATGGCGTCTGGTGGTGTTGTCCGCGGTCGGTTTGTTGTGCATTTTGTTGCTGTTTCACATATTTGTCTACCAGTTGTTTCAAAACATGATGATACAGACGGAGCAAAGCGTGCTGGATAACAAACTGGCCACTCTGGCGCAAGTATATGAGACTCGCCGCATCAATCCTGATTTTTTGCACGGTTGGTTGCAATTGTATGTGGAGGAAGGGCAAGCGATCCGCATTGTGGTAAACGGAAAAGTGGAAGCAGATGTAAATAAAGGAATTTCCCCGGCGTTGTATCTATCCCGTCCGCTGCCGCATCATAAAGTGCGGGAGGTTCGCAATTGGTATGGCAAGCAGGTTTCCATTCTGGCCATGCCGCTCGACAAGCCAGTAAAAGGTAGAGTGGAGCTGTATACGGATTTCACATCGTTGCGCCGGTATTTGGACACAATGTTGACCGCTTTGTTCATCGGCTCCTCTGCTCTGTTGGTACTGGTGATCGTCGGGGGTTACATCATGTCCACCATTGCTCTTCGCCCGGTTATCCGCATTACCAAAACGGTGCGTGAGCTCGATCCGTCACGAATGGAGAGTCGTTTGCAAGTGCCGGAGACACATGATGAGATTGCGGAGCTGTCCCGGACATTCAATGAGCTGCTCGATCGGATCTATCAGTTGATCCAGCAACAGAAACGATTTGTGGCGGATGCTTCCCACGAACTGCGCACGCCTGTTTCCGTGATTCGCGGATACACCAACATGCTGAAGCGGTGGGGGAAACGGAACGAAGATGTGACTGAAGAAGCACTGACCGCGATCGATCAAGAAACGGCACGGATGGAACAGATGACCGATCGTCTGCTTCGGCTGGCCCGCTTGGAAGGCGATGTAGCGGGTGCGGAGCGGGAATTGCTGGATCTGACATCAATCGTGGCCGATCGAGTAAAACGATGGCGTCGTTCTTTGCGCAATCGTCACATCGAGTGGGACGATACCACACCCCCTGTCTGGGTGCGTGCCGTCCGGGCGGAGTGGGAAGAGTTGATCGATATTTTACTGGACAACGCGGGAAAATACTCCGAGCCCGATAGTACGATTACCGTTCGGTTGGAATCGGGGGAACGGGATGTACGCCTCATCGTTCAGGACACAGGAGAAGGCATTCCAAAAGAGGAATTGCCCCGGGTCTTTGAACGATTCTACCGGGCGAAACGGGCGCGAAGCCGGCATCGCAACGGGAGTGGTTTGGGTCTTTCCATCGCCCGTCAAATCGTGGAGTCCTATGGAGGCACGATCCAGATCGACAGTCAGGAAGGAGAAGGAACTGAAGTAAGCGTTTCCATTCCGATTTCTCAGTGAATTCTAATTCTCCTCTCCACTCTCTCTCATTTTCGTTTGCTACTGTAGGAATACGCACGGAAAGGAGAGAGATGGGATGCATATCACAATGGAATTGATGGTATTGGTATTGATTGTCCCCGTTTGGGCGATCAAGGCAGTTGTTTCTCTCCGCGCCATGTTCCGTTTATTTCATGAAGCAAAGGTCCAATCTTGAGATGGATGGTTGGATCGTTCGGGTGCACGCAGATCAAAGTGGATGGACAAGCCTAGCCGGATAAAACCGGCTTTTTTTGTTGGTCCATGTTTTTTGCGGTTCACTGAGTGGTAAAATGAAGAATGCATCTTCAATGAAAGGAGTCGGGCCGATGTTGAAAGAAGGAGATATGGCACCTGATTTCACTCTTCCCGCTGACAACGGCGAACAGGTAACCCTGTCGGATTACAGAGGTGACAAACATGTCGTCTTGTATTTTTACCCCAAAGATAACACTCCCGGTTGCACGCAGGAAGCGTGTGACTTTCGCGATCGGGTGACGGAATTCGCTGACTTGGACACCGTGATTCTGGGTGTAAGTCTGGATGATGTGAAATCGCACGAGAAATTTATCGCCAAGTACCAGCTGCCGTTCCGTTTGCTGGCAGACACAGATGCCGAAGTGTCCAAAATGTACGACGTCTACAAGGAAAAAAACATGTTCGGCAAGAAAAAATGGGGAATCGAACGTTCCACGTTCATCATCGACAAAGACGGACGGTTGGCCAAAATCTACCGGAAAGTAAAAGTGCCGGGACACGTGGACGAAGCGCTTCGCTATATTCGGGAACATTTGTCTTCGTGATGGCGTTCGGGAGGGACCGAATTGTCGGAAGTCAGTATGTACGCTTGGCCTGATTACTATGACTGGACGTCGGGCGGCCTGGAAGGTGACACCACGTACTACACCGAACTGGCACAAGCCAGTGGCGGGCCTGTCCTGGAACTGGGGTGTGGCACGGGAAGATGCAGTTTGGCCATTGCCAGGGCAGGGATAGAAGTTGTCGGAGTCGATCTGTCACCGGAAATGCTGAAAAGAGCTCGGGAGAAAGCGGATGCAATGGGATTGAGCGACCGCACCCAATGGGTGGAAGCCAGTATGACCACGTTTGAGTTGGATCGTCGCTTTCCGTTGGTGATCATTCCGTATCGCTCCTTCCTCCACTTGATGACTGTCAAGGATCAACTGATCGCATTGAAACGCATCCGTCAACATTTGCAGCAGGGCGGTATGCTCGTGTTGGATGTGTTTGTTCCATCACTGGTGGAGTTACACGAGATTGAAGGGAAAAATGTGCATCGGGGGACTTTTCCGATCCCCGGAAGCGCGGAGTGTGTAGAGGTGCATGATATTACCGAACACGATCCGTTTCGCCAATGGGTGCATGTCATTCGCTTTTACGAACGTTATGACGGAAGCGGTCGATTGGTGGAACGCCTGCGTACCGTGTTTCAATTGCGCTATATTTTCCCAGCGGAATTGTTCCATCTGCTCCGATTGGCCGGATTTCAGATTGTGGGCCGATACGGCACGTTTCACCGCGGCCCGTTTGATCACCGCAGCACCGAGCTGATCGTCGAAGCGAAAAAGATGGAGACATAACTAGGAAAGGAATCGGGCAGAAACTCAAAACTCCTTCGGCGCTGAGAGCTACCCGGCAATCAGCGCCATTTGTTTTTGTGCCGAAAGACCGCTTATCGAGAATGGTTCCGCTCCGGATAAAACAGGTAAGCAAGGCCGCCCCAGAGGGATGACGCCAGACCGAAACCGAACAGACCATATCCCCAGGCTGAGGGGAATGAGTAATAACCGATCAATAACAAGACGACTCCGATGATCCAGGACAGAGAGGCGGGACGATTGCGCATCGATTTTCCCCCTTTATTTGAAGGAAAAGGTTCAACTTACTTCACAGCAAGGCGAATGTCCTAACATGTTCAGGCTCATTCTGTCCGAAGGTCTGTCCCCCTATGCGAGCAGTGGTCAATTTTCCCTGGATTTCGGTACAATAGACAGAGGTGCGATCGAGCGGAAAAAGGAGGGGACTTGGATGAAGTCGAAGCCCAAACGCGTGGCGACGCGCAAAATATTGGATACATTGGCTCGCATGTACCCAGATGCCCATTGTGAACTCATCTTTCGTAATCCGTTTGAACTCTTGATTGCTACGATCCTCTCTGCCCAATCTACGGACCGGCAGGTGAACAAGGTTACGAAAGAGCTGTTTCGGAAATACCCGACTCCCGAAGCATTCCTCACGTTATCGGAAGAGGATTTGGCAGCAGAAATTCGAGGGTTGGGTCTTTTTCGCAACAAAAGCAAAAACATCCTGAAAACGTGCCGGATTTTGGTGGAACAATACGGAGGAGAAGTGCCAAAAGATCGAAAAGCCTTGGAGGCGTTGCCAGGAGTGGGACGAAAAACCGCCAACGTGGTGTTGTCCAATGCCTTTGGTTTGCCTGCCCTGGCGGTGGACACCCATGTGCAACGTGTAGCCAACCGCTTGGCCATGGCCGACAGCGAAAATCCGCTGGAGACCGAACGTCAATTAATGAAGCGGGTGCCGCGGGAGGAATGGTCCATCACCCATCATCGGTTGATCTGGCATGGGCGACGCATATGTTCAGCTCGCAGTCCGAAGTGTGTGGTTTGTGATTTGCTGCCCTATTGTTGGTACGGAAAAAGTCGCTTGGAAGGCAGCGCATTGACAAAATCGGCTGACTCCCGTTAGACTATTTATATAGATTATTAAAAGAGAATCTTTTTTCTTGTGGCGGTAGGAAGTGAGGTGGATGGCGATGAACAGCCGCCTGGAACAAGCTGTTGAAAAATTGAAGTCGACCGGTGTGCGCATGACCCCGCAGCGGCATGCCATCTTGGAATTTCTGCTCTCATCGATGAGCCATCCAACCGCCGATGAAATTTATAAATCACTTGAGGGGAAATTCCCCAACATGAGTGTAGCCACTGTATACAACAACCTGCGGGTTTTCAAGGAAGCGGGATTGGTAAGGGAATTGACCTATGGCGATGCATCCAGCCGGTTTGATGCCAATATGACGGATCACTACCATGTCATCTGCCGGGAGTGTGGAAAGATTACCGATTTCGATTATCCCCCGCTCATCGATGTGGAACGGGAAGCAGCGAAACGCACCGGCTTTCGCGTCGAGTCCCATCGGATGGAAATCTACGGTATCTGCAAAGATTGCCAACAACACACAGCATAAAAAAACCTGCGTGCCCGATGACACGCAGGTTTTTTTAGACTCAGATCCAGACGCTCATAGCGACAAGGAATACATAAATGAAGGCGACCGCTGTCAAGCCCATCAACCATCGTGTTACCGGCTGTTCGCGGATGATGGCCACGACACTGAGGACGGTGAAGGTGACGATGGCGATGAGCGCGACCATATAAAGCAAACTGAAAAACAAGGTGCGGTTCCTCCTTTTCATCACGGCAACGGCAGCAGACCCACCCAGGCGAATTTTCGATTGAGCTTGGCGATTTCCTGAATGGATGTCCCGGTCATCTCATACAGACTTTTCATCAAGTTATGCTCATGTTTCGTTTGTTTCGCAACGTTGGACGATGGGGGAACCAACCGGCCGTTTGCTCCCTGCAAACGATTGATTTGATTCATCACGATATAGGTGTTTTGATTGAGCTGATCCAGTCCTGTCACGATTTTTTGCTCACTGGTCGTCACCCGGTCCAGGCTTTGGTTCATGTGGGTCAGCATTTGATTGGTACGATCCAATTTGCCGTTCATGATTTCGATCGTATCTGCCGTTTCCCGTAAGGGTTGTAGTTGGTGGTTGGTGGTGACGGTCAACGCATGGGCTTTTTTGATGTTTTGATGTACCTCAGCCATGACTTGGTTAGTTGATTTTTGCGTTACGATCTGCTGAATGGTTCCCCACAACGTGAGCCCTAAGAGGGCCAAATTAATCGTCAGTACAATGGCACGTGCCAGCAAATGCAACCCTCCTCCCCGTCAAGGCAACAGCGGTAAGGGCAACAGCTCCTTTAAACCGTCTCTCGGTGAAGTGGAAGGATCATCCGGATCGGATGGAGGTTTCGGAATCACCCGTTTGATGATGTCTTCCACCGGTTTGGGGTCCACCAACGGTTTCGATGGAGGCGCTCCATCGTTTCGCGGATCCGGCAAATCGATGCCCAGCTGTTTTTTCAGATAGTCAATCGCTTGCGGAACGAGAGCCACATAACGGAAATTGTAAATGGATCGGTCCAGTTCCGCCAACAGAAGATCCAATTGGTTGTTGAGACCACCGGAAGTACGTGCGACCTGTCCGGTGTAGTCCGCCACCTTTCCCAGGTGCATAACGACTTGTACCATCTGTTCAGTCAATTGGTCGCCGCTGGTAGCCACTTGCGTCGTTAGCACAGCTGTTTGCCGTTCCCGAGTCAAAATGGCGTTCATCAGCTCGCGGGCCTGTATATTTCCGGACAACTGTTGATCCAACTCATGTTGGATGGATCGGTTGGTGCTCACCTGATGGGCGAGAAGCTGATCCTGTCGCTTCAGCCCGTCCAGGGTAGAGTTGGCCTTGCTGACTTCCGTTGCCAGTTTCTCCGTGTCGGTCAACATGCCGTTGGTTCGTTTTACCATGTCCGAAGTCAACCCGAAAATGTTGTAATCCGCCATGTTGGGGAGGACGATTTCATCACTCCATTTGGCCAAAGTGGGAGTGGCGGCGATCAGAATCGCGGCTATTCCAACACCAAGGGCAATTTTCCACCTGGTCAAACGCATGGAGGACATCACCTCCTCATTTCTTCTCCGGAAGGACGGCCGTTTTCTCGTTCATCTGCCGGAGATTTGCGTTGATCTCCCCTTGGATCGACTTCATCGCGCTCAGCGAGTGTACAATCTGTTGATTGGACTGTTGGATGGATTGTAACATGGCGATGCTGGCGTTGAGTGACTCTTCGATCTGCTTCAGATCCTGATATGTAGCGCCCGTGTTTGCACCGATGGTGTGTACGCGCTGTGCGATGGAGGCGACCACTTGGTCGAGCTTCGTCAGTTCCCGGTTCAAACCGCCGCTATTGCGCTGAATTTGTGATACCTTGGCGTTCAAACGCTTGGTTTGTTCACGCAACTGTGCAATCGTGGCCAATTGGTCATTCATCTTCTTCGATTTCGCTGCGGACGCGATCAGTTCCGTCTTCAGGCGTTGGGAGTTTTTGGCAATCTCCTTTTGCATCGACAATTGCAGCCAAGTATTTCCCGCGATCACCGCGAGCAACAACGTGATGAGCAGGGTGGTCACTTTGAATGTTTTCATCGTAAGCTCACCCCAGGCGTTTTTTTGTTCATCTCGCGCGTCGATCGCAGGATATCCTGCATGTGTTGCTGGTCGGCGGCCGCTGTTGCTCTCATCTGCTTCAGCATCCGATCCAGTTGCCGCATGTAGGGGGAGAGTTCTTGCAAAGAGGAGCTGATGGCCTGGATTTTCTGCTTGGAGTTGTTGGAGTATCCCAGCATGCCATCATTGAGCCGCAAGCTGTCTGCGTTGTAATCCACCACCGTCGTCAACAAGGCCAGCGTCCGATCGGTTTTGACGATGGTGTCGTTTAGACCCTGGTCAATCCGCTGAATGGTTCGAAGCATATGTGCCAGCTCGCCATTTTTGTCGATGATCGCCGCTTGAACTTGATTCAACTGCTGAATGGATTGCAGGTTATCCTCTAACCCGGAATGGATCCGTTTGAGATGCTGCGTCATCGTGATACCGTTGATCAAGACACCGCTCAGGAGGAGGATCCCCAAGATCGAGATAAATTTTCGAATCAATCGAATTCCTCCTTACGGCAAGGAATTGGCGGCTTTCTCGCTCTTGTCCGCCGCTGCGCTCAGTTTGCGTTCCATCTGAAGGTTGTAGGACAAGGCCCTTTGCAATTTGGACTTGGTGTCCAGGGTGATGGTGCGCAATGCTTGGACTTCGCTCATTTGCTTGTTTGCAGAGGCGGAAATCAGATTCATCTTGCTGTGCAAAAGCCGGCTCAATCGGTTCAGGTTCTGGCTCAGCACCACTTGTTGGCCCGTTACGGTTCGCATGTCCCCCAGGATCGAGCCCTGATCCCCTAATCCTTGATATACAAGGGACAATTTGTTACTCACATCCATAGTTTTGTTCGATTTGTCATTGATTCCTTGTAATGCGCTTAAGATATTGGCATTGACGGTACCTAGATGGGTGTTGTTTTGATTGATTTGCTCCAACATGCCGTTCAGGTCATATTGTGGGGGTATATGATGCAATGAGTCCGTGTCAAACTTCGACATGTCGGGTAACGTTACACTTTTTGGAGGCTGTGGCAATCGGGGGCCATCACTGAACAAGGGCAGTGATACCGTCAACCCGAACGCGATCACCGTTGCCATCACGGCGACCAGGTAACGCACGCGGAGCTGACACCTCCTTTATCAAATTAAAACCATAACCACTTGACCACAAAACCAGCCACGATCCCGATCAGGATTCCGATCAAGACCGGTGGACTGAACAATTGCCTCAGCAACGTCACGGTGTCGGCCACCACACTGACCCAATTACTATTTTGCATCGCTTTTTTCCTCATGTCCATGGATGCTCCATTGGTTGGAATGTGAGTTGAAGGCGTTGTCACTACGATACTTTCCACTTGCGACCATGTGTCTGTTTGCCGTTCCTCGGTCGACCATACTTTGGAGAAACGGTCGGTTAACGATGCGGCGTGCTCCGTATGTCCGATATTGTCCGCGGTGGAAGCCGCCACTTCCTCTGCCGGTATGTCTTCATACAAACCGGCGATAACAGAAGCGTATCGTTGTTCTACTTGTTTGGTGCGCACTTTCAGCGTGGGAGTGAGTTCACCCGCTTCCAGTGTGAATGGCCGGGACAACAGAGCAAACTTTTTGGGACGTTCAAACGGGGCAAAATCAGCGGATAGACGCTGAATCTCCCGTTCGATCAGTTCACGTGTACCGGGGGCTTTCGCGATTTCTTCATCCGTGTGTGCATCCCATTTGTTCGCGAGCGGGCGGATGGCCTCAAAATCCGGCACGATCAGAGCCGAAACATATTTTCGCTTGTGGCCTACCAGCGCCGCTTGCTGGATGTAACGGCTGGAACACAATGCGTTTTCGATGGGTTGGGGAGCCACATTTTTTCCGGTGGACAACACCAGGATATTCTTTTTGCGGTCTACGATGCGGATATAACCGTCTTCGTCGAATTCCACGATGTCTCCTGTATGCAGCCAGCCATTTTCCACCGTTTTGGCCGTTTCCTCCGGTTGATTGTAATACCCCATCATGACGCTGGGGCTTTTAACCAACAGCTCCCCGTCTTCGGCCAACCGCACCTCCGTCTGGGGCAACGGTTTACCGACGGTACCCGGTTTGGGATGTACCAACGGATTGCACGCGATCACCGGCGAACACTCTGTCATGCCGTACCCTTCGATGATGGGAAGGCCGATGAGCGAGAAAAACCGCGCCACATTGGGATCCAATGCGGCACCGCCCGATACCAGCATGCGCAATCTTCCGCCCGTTTGGGCGTGGATTTTGGAAAACACGAGCTTCCTCGCCATCAAGTATTTCCGCTCCAGTGAAACAGGAACCGGCCATCCTTGTTCACCATTGGTCAGATTCAACCGTTCTTCAGATACATTCAAGGCCCATTGGAAAATCCGGCGGCGGAGAAAGGAACTGTTTTCCACCCGGTCTCGGATGCGCTGCTGCATCTTTTCGAACAAACGAGGCACACTGATCAAGACAGTCGGTTTTACTTCAACCAAATTTTGTGGAATTGTCTCCATGCTTTCCGCGTAAGCGATGGTACCACCCACTGCCATGGGAATAAATTGGCCGCAGGTTCGCTCGAAAATGTGGGAAAGCGGTAAAAATGACAAGGATATGTCGCGTGAACTGACCGGAACGAAATACTGGTTTTCCTCAATATTGGTCAACAGATTGCCATGAGAGAGCATCACCCCCTTTGGATCGCCCGTCGTTCCGGACGTATGGACGATGGTGGCTAGATCCTCCCGCTTCAGTTGTTGCCAGCCCCAACGATCCACATTGATGCTTTCCGATTCACCCCGCTTCAACACGGATGAAAACGTCGTGGCCAGCGGATGGTTGGATCGGTCCTTTATGACGATAACCGACCGAACCTGCTTTGGCCATTCATGGACACGATCTACCATCTCGGGCGTTTCCATGATGACGAATTCAACATCGGCATTTTCTAGGATGAAACGGATTTGTTTGCCTGTCAGCGTAGGATAGATCGGGACCGAAACCGCTCCCAGGCTCATGATGGCAAAATCGCTGACCAGCCAATATGGACCGTTGGTGGAGCAAATGGCCACCTTGGACCCAGATTGCACTCCCAGGCTGCGGAGACCGAAGGCCATGTGACGGATCGTTTCCCACAGCTGGGCATAGGACCAACCTCGATAGTGACCGTCTTCTTTCCATAACAAAGCATTTTTGTTTGGGTAACGTTTGACGGTTCGGTACAACATGTCCACGAGGTTCTGAGGTTTCACGGGAGCGTCCTCCTTCCGGTTATACCGAAATGATCTCCTCATGAATCAAGATATTCGTGACATTGTGAAGATAGAGGACCGAAATGATTGATGAGGAATAACAGATATGGATGTAGGCAAGTATGGCTGGAGTTTCGGTAACCGGATCAAACTTGTAATCGCTTACAACATAACAGGGCATCTATCCCCGTCCTGTAAGTGTTACACACATTATACCGAGCTTTGACTCAGAAAAGAATAATATTTAGAAAAAATATAACGAAAGTAATATGCGCAAAGAATAGCCCGGACGGGCTTAGGGTGTATCAGGTTATTCCATTCATTTTAGTTTGGAAAAAGACCGCCTCTTTTGGGGCGGATGATTGTTCGTGTTAGGAAAGGAGCAAATGCTTTTCAGGGTGAGCGAATAACCTGAGATCGGACGAGCGAAGACCCGGAAAACCAGGAATGAAATCGCGGGCAACTTCCTATAAGCGAAACGTACTTTGCCCGCGTCCTACGCTCCGGGTCGGAGCGGCCATGATCTGTTTCCTTGCAGGGCACACGTGGAGCAAGCCGAGAAAGCAATTGGACTGTATTCATCAGACACGCTATAGAGGCAAGATGATCCGTGATCATGTGGCGGATTCGGATGATTCCGTTTCGGAACCGGAAACCGCATTGGCTGAAGAGGTTGAATCCTTTGGAGCATGAGCGGGATCCAGCGAAAGATATACTTTGCAATAGGGACATTGGTCGACTTTTCCCAGAATCTTGGTCATTCGGCCGCACTTGGGACATTCTACCTGAACGGCCTGCAACGACAAGATGCCGATCCAAAAGTAGAGGCCTACACTGGAGAAGATGACGAGAATCCCCAGGAACAAGAAGAATACCATCCATCCCGGCCAGACAAAGCCGAAGTACATAACGCCGATGCCGAGAAAGGTGAGTAACAAAGCCAGGGTCCGCACTTTATTGATCTTACTAGCCCATATCATGACTGCCGCCTCCTTTGTCAAAATTGAGTATACCACTTCTGGTTTGGCACTGCCAAAGTGGTTTTATCTATATAAGTAGAAAGCCGGATGTGTGGAAAGCGATCGGAGTCTCTTTGTAATCCAAATAATTCCTTATTCATTTGAAGAAAAAAATCCTTGACTTCATATTTGGATGGTGTTATAGTATCTATTGTCGCCGCGCGAGAGCGCG